>DATGXG010000053.1 GCA_035299085.1 Bacteroidales bacterium
ACTATTATTTTTGATTCTTTCAATGATAAAGAAAATGCCCTTGCCTTTTCAACCACGCCAAGTGGTTTAAGGAGTGATTTTACTGTATTGAATGATGCCATTGCAACGAATCCTCGCAACCCACCCACCAATGAAAGCTGGAATACTTTCTGGGATGTGAAGACTACACGGGATGCCAACGGCTGGTACCTTGAAATGCGAATTCCTTCCTCAAGCATGCGATTCAAAGAGAGCAACGGAAGTGTCATAATGGGCCTGATCTGTTCGAGGCGAATCGCACATAAAAATGAAACCGATGTGTTTCCTGCCATACCGGCCGAATGGGGCGAATTCAGCAATTACAGGCCTTCCAAGGCCAGGGAAATTCTATTTGAAGGACTGGAATCCAAAAAGCCCTTCTACATAACTCCCTATGCAATGGCCGGGTACCAGCAGGATTATGTATTGAATGCCCCGGAAACAGACTATGTAAAAAAGGAAAATCCGAAACTGAATGCTGGTCTTGATCTAAAATACGGTCTCACGAACAACCTCACACTAGACGTAACCATTAATACCGACTTTGCACAGGTGGAAGCCGATGACGAGCAGATCAACCTTACCCGGTTTTCCCTATTCTTCCCGGAAAAAAGAACATTTTTCCAGGAACGTTCCAGTATTTTCAACTTCGGATTCGAAGGACGCTCCAACTTGTTCTACAGCCGCCAGATCGGACTGAACAAAGGCGAACAGGTTCCGATCCTTGGAGGAGCAAGGATTACCGGCATGGCTGGTAAATGGGACATCGGTATTCTCGATATGCAGACGCAATCCTTTGATCCGTCAGATACTACTCAAAGCTCATTGCCTTCGGAGAATTTTGGTGTGATGCGTTTACGTCGTCAGGTGATGAATAAAAACAGTTATGTAGGCGGAATTTTCACATCAAGGCTGGGCATGGATGGCACGTATAATTTTTCTTACGGTGTTGACGGCATCCTTAAACTTTTCAAAAATGACTATTTTAACTTCAAACTGGCCCAGGTAATGACTGAAAACGCAAAGAACAACGCTTTATCACTCGATCCGACCAGGCTGTTCTTCAACTGGAAAAGATACAATGACAAAGGACTGGGGTATGATTTCACCTATACAAGGAGTGGAAAATACTTTTTACCGGAAGTGGGATTCCAGCAGCGGAAAGACTATTCGTTTTATGCCGGCAGTTTGCAGTACGGTTGGATACCGGGAGAAAGTTCATTGCTGATGAACCATAAATTTGAACTGAATGAGGAAGTGTATTCCGACAACGTGAGCGGAGCTATACAATCCGCCGAAACCGAACTGGCATACAAATTCAATTTTAAATCGGGATACAATGGCATGGTGGCTGTAAAGAACGGTTTTGAAAATATTGACAGGAATTTCAGGTTGTCAGATGAGACATTCGTACCTACAGGTAAATACAGTTTTTATTACTTCGAAACACACCTTCATTCACCGCAATCCAATACCCTGGTCTTAAACCTCGATGGTGTGGCGGGAGCTTTTTATGATGGCAACCGTTTTACAATCGGCCTGCAACCTGAATGGAGTATCGGTTCATCTGTACAATTAAGTCTGGCCTATGAATATAACCATGTGAATTTTCCCGGACGGGAACAGCAGTTTACAGCCAATATCGGTCGCTTAAAGGCACTTGTAATGTTCAACACCAGGGTTTCGGTCAGTTCATTTATTCAGTATAACAGTGCAGACAATGCCGTTGCCACCAATCTGAAGCTCAGGTACAATCCTAAAGAAGGAAATGATCTTTACATCGTTTTCAATGAGGGACGAAATACCGATCCTGGTCTTGAAAATCCAAGGTTACCTTCAGTAAATAACCGATCGATCCTGTTCAAGTATACGTATACTTTTGCATGGTAATCACACATTCATACTATGCAATTTAATATTAAGAAAAATGGAAAAAACAAATCTTCACCGGATCATGAGAAACCTTCACAGGGATATCGGGTACCTGATATTAGGCTTTGTAGTTATATTTTCACTGAGCGGGATTGTACTGGTATACCGTAATACCGGTTTTATGAAACATAAAGTTACGGTAGAACGCAACCTGAAATCAAATTTAACCAATGAGGAACTGGGCAGGGAGCTTCGAATGCGTGATTTCAAGGTGGAACGGGAAGAAGGCACAAAAATCATCTTTGATAACGGTTCATACGACAGTAAAACAGGCCTCGCAATTTATGAGGCGGAAGAACTGGTTTTTCCTTTTGAACGATTAACTAAACTACATAAAAAGAACGGCAATGACGGGGCGCATTGGTTTACGGCAGCGTTTGGAATACTGCTGTTTTTCATGGCTGTTTCGTCCTTCTGGATGTTTAAAGCCGGCACGAAGAATTTTAAACGAGGGTTAATTTTGGCCGGGATAGGAATTGTGATTGCGATTTTCGTACTATTTATTTAAACAGGGGATTTTCTCCCCTGTTTATTTAAGGAATGTTTACTTAGTTCCTTTCCATACGGCATCCAACAGTCCCTGGACTCCGTTATCTCCAACAAAATGAATAAATTTCATCAGGAGAGGGAATAGCACAATAATAATGGCCAATACTACAAGCAACACAACAATTCCGCCTGCAATGAGGTAAGTCCTCATCCCGGGGTCCTGCAGTTTACTCAGGATGGTATATTTCAGGTCGTTCTGGTGACCATGAAATGATCCGCGCTGGTGATACTCATCATGAGAATATCCGTCATCATGTTGGTGGTCGTGGTCATGATCATGATTATGATTATGGCCATGATTTGGCCGATGATGATATTTATTACGTTTATGATCTTGTTCAAAAAATTCATTGAAATCCATATAATTCCGTTTTAAAAGTTTTCCTCGTTTTCTTTTTCTTTTGAAATATGACTTGTATCCTGAGGTTCAGCATGTATGTACACCTCACAGCGGGGAATCTTTGTGTTTAATTCCTTTTCAATGTTGTCACACAGTTCGTGTACATGTCGAAGACTTGATTCAGGGTCCATATGAATATTGAGCTTTACAAAAGTATCTGCACCGGCTGTCCTGATTTTTAAACTATGAAAGTGCCTGATTTCAGGATACGATTTTAAAACATTCCTGACCGTATTGATTGTGTCCTGTGGTGCTTTGTCAAGTAAAACATCCACTGCTTTTTTACCGAGACGGTAGGAAACAAACAGAACAATTAATGCAACCACAAGGGCGGCCACTGAATCGGCAAAAAAGAATCCGAAATTGGCACAGATTAATCCGAATAATACTACTGCCGAACTCCAGATGTCTGTTGAAAAATGAAGCGCATCAGCTTCAAGTGCCTGGCTGTTGTGCTTTCTGGCCACTTTGTACAGGGCCCTTGAACGGACGATATCAATGATAATGGAAGTTATAACCACCACGTAACTCCATGCATTTACCTCAATATGGGTTTTGCCTGATACGAGCCGGCCCACTGCTTCATATATAATCCAGGCACAGGTTATGAGCAATAAAATGGTTTCAATAAAGGCTGAAAAGTTCTCAATTTTGCCGTGGCCGTAGTTGTGGTCTCTATCGGCTGGTTTATCGGATATACGTACGGAAAAGTAGGTGATGACCGCTGCAACAAGGTCAAGGCCCGAATGAAGCGCTTCCGATAAGATACCAAGGCTTCCCGTGAGCACACCGACAATCAGTTTAAACCCTGTTAATACTACAGCAGCAAGCACCGACACCAATGCCACTCGTTTCTTCTCTTTTATCATAGTTAAGAGTATTATAATACTAACACACGCAGGGGGTTATCTGCGATCCGAATTATAAAAATCCTTCTAATTAAGAGAACTTTGGCGGTTGCCAGATGGTTGAGAAATAGTTATTCCTTAAATCGGAACAACCCGGCAGTTGAAAATCGCTTATAAAAAAATAGTGAGTTGTTTTTTGCTGAAAACCGAAAGTTGTGATGTGGTCTTCCTGGCCATGGGAATGCGAGCTTTCAAAATGGCCGTATGCATGAGGGCAATCGCAGCATGATGCAACAGGCGTTGAATCGGATATAGATAAACCAGTACAATCGGCATATACCATTGTAAGACTGATAATCAGGAATATAAGCGATAGCGCCTTTTTCATGCGACAAATATAGCAAACTTTGGAGTTAATTATTTATCTTCGCGGCGGTGATGAAATTTAACATCTAAGTTCTTCAGATATTTCGGGGTGTAGCGCAGTTGGTTAGCGTACCTGCTTTGGGAGCAGGTGGTCGTGCGTTCGAGTCGCACCACCCCGACTACGCCCGCCGTAGCTTTAGCGAAGATGGGCTTCCTCCGCCTTCCGCTGAAGCTACGACGGACAAAGCCCGACAAAGCAATTATCTCGCGGGCTTCTGTCGGGCAAAGCCCGATTCGCCTGCCGAAGCTTTAATGTAGGTTATTAGAAATACATCTTACTTGTAATTTACAAAAATTCTTTCTTATGTGGTTTGTACGCCATAAATCAGCTTCAGTCCCGGCCACCCAGGCAAGATTGCCGCTCACTCTTATTTCCTATATCGCATTTAATGATAAATACAGAGCCTTCGAATTTGAAAAGTATCTAAAAAGCGGATCAGGGAGAGCTTTTTTGCATAAGCATTTATTGTAGCCTATTCCGGCTTCGAGAGTCGGGATGGTCGTAGTTGGGTCGCACCACCTAATGCTAAACTATTTTAGCCGTTTGAAATAATTTTCCAGGTTTCCCTTTGAAATCAAATCATTGATAAGACCCGTGTCAACACCATATGCTCCGTATTGACTATAAAAACCACGATCATTGTCTTTATAATAAAACTCAGTATATGGGTTTACATCAATAATAAATTTATATAGTGAATCATTATTCCAATTTGAATTTTGATTGTATTCATCAAAGGTTAAGGAAAGATACCCGGTATTTAGACCTAATGTCCCATTTAAGTAAAAACTATCTTTTAAAATTATTGGCCAAATTCCGGATAATTCTCCTGGCCTACCAATAATTGAACTTTTATCAATGGAAAGTAATACCGGAACATTTTTCGAATAGTCCGCCCTGGTCTTAAAAATGGTTAAAGATGTTCCCTCATCGTCTTGACAAGTCATACTGACCAGAAGGACCAAAAATATCATAAGTACTAAAGTTTTCATTTACTGATTACAATTTTTTAAATGATTGCCCTCAATCTGTGCATTACCAACTATTAATACATGTTTGAAATTTTTGCATTCTTATAATTCTTTAGAATCGGAGCATCTTTGATCATCCGATAACAATCCTCAGGCTTGGTGGCAAATCGCTCGTATTTAAATCTTTGAGAGATATTTCATAATTAATATGTTGTGGTCAGAAACTTTACAACCCATATATTATTCTCCTTGCATAAAATATTAATCGTTCCATAATCATAAGTTGAATCATGAATAAAAGCAACCCTTTTTTTAGAATTTGTAAAAATCGGGAAGGACAACCCATGTATGTCAGTACTGTGTACTCTTTTTATATTTTTATATAATGATACCTGAGGTATAAGGCTGTCTTTTACCCATTTATAATCAGCGTACTGCTTCATTTGCGAGATCATGTACAAGGTATCAATTTCATTAAAAATTGAATCTATAAGTTTTTCTTCTTTTAATGTAAATAAAATAGTTGGTCCGAAGTCACTTCTTTTAAATCCCAAAGAATTTCTTTCCAATATAAATGAGTTACTTGTACAATAATATAAGTTGATTGGCAGTCCGATTCTTGAATTATATTTCAGATAATCATTCACCACTTTATATTCTATATGTTGAGCATTAGACAGAAGGGAAAGCATTAAACCGAAATATATAATCAAATATTTCATAATTACCTGATTGTGCCCAAATAACAAACTATTATTTAATGTATTATCAGCTTTTATTGTCGATTTTTATTAAAGTACTAAATTAAATTGTCAAGGATAATCAATTGTCCAGTTGGTTTGCCTTAAATCATCTAAGCTTAAATCTTTGCGTTTAATTATTTTGTATCCGCGTTTAATTTCATTCCAGGTATTTGCATCTATTGTATCGGCATCAAAAAAATATATACTCAAGGTATCGTATTCCATTCTTAGAATTATTGATTCCCATTCAATTGAACTGCGTAAATTATTGTAATCATGTGGTTCAATATTTAATAAAGAAGGTTCTTTTGAGGGCAGTAAAGTATCAGGATAATCTGGAATTCCATATCTTCCACATCCAGCAGATACATATATTCTTTTATGGGTATTATTGTTGATTTTAATGGCATACCATTTTTCCATCAGATCATCCAGGCAGCTTAACATTAGTAACACATTCATTACCATAAAGGTAATCAAATTTCTCCAACGGAAATTTCGTTTGATCCGATCCCTGTGATAGCAATTATTAGAAATCATTTTTAAACATATTTGAACCATCGTAAAATCTTAATTCGTTTCGAATAACAGTATGATTGCATATTACAAGGTAAAGAAATTTACAGTCCCACATAACAGGAGGTCCCGTAGTAGTTCCATCTTCAATATAATATTTATAATCGTCTTCATTCATAGATTTTAGAGCAGAATCTATACTAACATCGCTTTCAAATGAAAATATTTTGTCTTCAGAAAATACATTATGATTGAGAATCCGGTAAACATATTTGCTATTAATTATAGAATATATATCATGACTTTCATTGCAGTTAATAAGAAAAGAAACGGTATCCCTACTTCTATAGACTTTAATATATACCGCATAGTTAACATCATCTGAAGGTCCTGAATCTAAATAATCATAGTATTTATTAATACCCTGGAATAAAATTGAATCCTGAAAGTTTTGATATACCTGTTGATGGTGAATTCTAAAATTATCGCGATGACAGGCGCTCACTGCCAGTGTCAGCATCAATACAATTATACCATATTTCATAGTCTATCTTGTGTTTGGTCAATGCTGTTAACGGTTGTTTACTTATTATTAAAATCTTGTTCGTTAATATTCAATGTATAAATATTTGTTCCTGTTTTGATTAATCCAAAATAAGCTAT
Organism: Bacteroidales bacterium; assembly: GCA_035299085.1. Lineage (NCBI taxonomy): Bacteria > Pseudomonadati > Bacteroidota > Bacteroidia > Bacteroidales > Bacteroidales bacterium. The sequence continues at coordinate 7,068 of DATGXG010000053.1, forward strand.
GTCATTATCATATACCCAATTTTGCCTGATGGTAATGTCCTTTAGTAATTCGATAGAATCCCGGTTAACAACATAAATTGTATCAAAAACATTCAGAAAATCCACACCCTCATCATGCGGATGGCTTCCCCACATATCAAATTTAACAATCAGACTTTTTGTATTAGGTTTGATTGATACGATACTATCATGCTCCATTCTTTCATATTCCAATCCGGGCGCTGAAAATCCTATTTGAAATTCCCGATTGGAATCGTTCTTAACATAATATTCATACTGAATTGCCGGATCACAACTAAGGATTGAAAATGCAATTAAAACTATTGAAAGTGACTTGTTTTTATATTGATATGCTCTCATATGAAATTTTACAAACAATTTTCGCAGTTCAGATCAAAGGCTGATAATATCAAAGTGAATGCATAGACACCTACATTTAGCATCACCTTTAAAAAGAAGATGCTTAATTCATTAGATTAGTTGCGTTGTGATAATTTAATCTTCATATCTATAAGTATAGATTAATCTTTCACAGATGGGATAACCAGCGTATATCACATCTCCGTAATAATAATGTACAACTTTCTTTTTAACCAGATTCCTATTTGAATCATAATTGTATCTTATATCATAATCGGATTTTATTTCCCTTGTCATCAGTCCATTATTATAGAATGTCGTGTCTTTATCAACTGAATAAACTTCTTTGCCTTTGTATAACTTATCGGTTTTATCTCGTGAGAACACATAGTTGAAGGTTTTCTTAATTTTAAAATCCGGATAATATTCAAAAGAACTTGATAAATAACTATCTGTACTATCATTTCCTAAGCAATAGATTTTACTAAGAGAATCATTTTCATAATAATAATCCCTAATATTAGAATAAACTTTTTCAGACATTCTAACGATATTTTTATACCTGATGAGTCTGTTCTTTGAATCATAATCATAATAACCAATTTGTATTAAATTGTCTGTAATAGTAGAGTCCTTTATTTGCAAACCTTTTGAATTAAAATATCTATAACTTAAAATAAGTCCGGATCCATCTGAATGCATATAAACTGTTTTAACAGATCTGTTTAAAGAATCATAGAAATGCCTCCTGATATCAGATATCAAATCATCCTCATAAGTGACCAATTCTAAAGACCTACCCATGGAATCGAATTTTTCAATACTATATAATCCTGGCAATCCATTATCTTTTTGCAAATAAATAGTGGTTGTTTTGTAGTGAATTTGGCATACTCCAGGCGATTTCTCCTTACAACCAAGGAATGCCAGAGAAATGACTAATAATATGTAATATAGCGTTTTCATAAATTAACACCGCACTCACCGGTATACACTGTCGCCGTTTCAGGGCGCCTGGTGCCTTGCCCGCCGTAACGAAGTGAAGGAGGGCTTGCCGCCTAATTCCTCTCATTAAAGCATAATTCTTAATCCTGCTGAAAGATCAACCCTCAATAAGCTTTCGTAATTTCCTTCTTCCAGTTTTATTGTCTCGATGTAATTGCCATTATCCACTTTAAATTTCTGTATTGAACCTACAAATGCTGAGAGTTGGATTCCTATATCCACATTTTTCGATACTCCAAAATCATAGCCAATATCATAACCAATTCCCATAGTACTTCCTTTAATCTTTAGATACTGGTATGCAACAGCGTTATTTAAATAACCCATATAACCAATTGCAGCATTCATGATCATACAGCTTCTTTTTCGTGCATCGAAGAGTCGGGAACCTAGTGTAACACCAATAAAATTTATCGATATATCATCCTTTATGGCAATATTCATTTCATTTTTACTCCGATAGTTGTAATATTTAAATCCTATGCCCATTGTTTCGGACCAATAGTAAGTAGCGTCCACCCCATAATGATAACCTGATTTTAATTCATTTAAATAGGGGGTAAATTCGGCCGGCAAATCTTCAGGATTTCTTGCAATCCTGTAGCTCCATCCCCCGTTGACAGCAAGTCTGAAATGTGTATAACCATTTTGCCGAATAATTTTATCGATTTCAGAGGTTGCATAATATTTATCCTGATAATATTTCACCCGGTTAAAAGGCAATATGGTATTTCGTACCTGCCCTTTATGAACCAATGCGAAACAGATAAAACCCGGCTTTAAACCGGTTATTTTACAATTAAGCGAATCACCCTCTGTTGTAACAATGAGGTCTTGCGCATTGCCGTAAATTGCAAGGATGAAACCCAGAATTAAGATTAAACTTAACTTTTTCATAATTTTATAGTACTGCTTTTCTGTTAGAGTTTATACGCGCAGCAAATACCATTAGTTCCGGTTAATCCTAATAACTACCTTACCCTATTTTGAATCCGACACCTAATCCAACATTTAATGCCTGAATATGAAAATTTTTTATACCCTTAAAGCTTTGGTTAGAGTACATATACCCACATTGCCCAATTAAAAACCAATGCTTACTTAACTGATAACGCATCAAAGAACGCAAATCTATTCCAAATCCCTTACCATACATAGAATTATCGTTTGTCCCGCTTAATCTGTATAATGAACTGACATAACCAAATTGACACTTTAAATCGGCAGTAAACCTGTTAGAAATTCTAAATGAGTACATAGGGCCAAGTGTAATATTAGAGAAATCCAATCTTGAATTTTCAACATCCCTGTTTACTATATATCCCTCGGATATATACGTTGCAGAGAGACCAAAACGGCTATTTTTAAAAATGAATCCAAAATCCAACAACATATCACTAATTCCATATGAAAAATTACCAAATTCTGCGTTCTTATTATTATCAGAATTATCGGCAAAATTTCCAACTGGAATTGACGGGCACAATGTCAATCCGAAAAAAAATTGCGGTTTCTGCTCTTGAGCGTTTGTAGCTTGATATATTCCTAATATAAAAAACAATATCAAAACAATCTTTATATTGAATTTCATAAACACAGTTATTAAACTTTGTCAAATATAGATTACGTGTTTCGATTATATTTAGTTAACCATGTATTTTATCCAATTTCGTGCTTAAGATGACTTACTTTGCCCAGTACATTGAACGCAATTTTTTTGTACATTCACTTAACTGAAAAAATCACGGATTATGTTCTCAACGAGTCATTTGCATCCCATGCTGGTGCACTTTCCGATTGCCCTTGTTGCAATTGGATTCCTTGCAGAAGTTGTTTCTATCTTTGTAAAAAAAGAAGCTGCCCTTTCTAAAATCAGTTTCTACCTGTTATTAACCGGAACTTTTTTTGCATGCTGTACATGGTTATCAGGCATTTTATTCACATCTGAAATGTCAGGCACCGCAGGTGAGGTTAAACAAACCCATCAATTATTTGCAGGTTTGTCGATGGCACTTTTACTTTTAACCAGCGGTTTACGTTTGCTCCAGGTTCGTTACGCCGATAACCTCATTTTAGCGCGGTTCTCATTATTTACCTATACCCTGGCTTCAATTGGTATAGCCATTACCGGGTTTTACGGAGGAACACTTGTGTATAATTATATGATGCCATTATAGTATTAACTTAAACAAAAACCAGCTATGAAAAAAGTGTTGATTTATGCATTTATCGGTCTTATTGCATTTCAGGGTTGCAAGCAGGCAAAACCGGCAAAAACAATTGAAGATCTGAAAGCCGGCATAAAGGGAGAAACAACAGCGAGTGCAAAGTATGCGGCTTTTGCACAAAAAGCCATGGAAGAAGGCTTGGATACGATTGCCAAACTTTTTGAAGCCGCTTCAAAATCGGAATCCATTCATGCATCAAATCACACGAAAGCCTTAGAGGCTCTGGGAGAAAAGATGGAAGCTTTTACTCCGGAGTTTGAATTAAAAACAACTGCAGAAAACCTCCAGGCCGCCATTGACGGTGAATCGTATGAGGTTTCAACGATGTATCCGAAGTTCCTTGAAGATGCCAAATTGGAAAAGGTTGAAAAAGCAGACAAATCCTTTACCTGGGCTGTAGATACCGAAAAGAAGCACCAGGAATTTTATAAACAAGCCCTGGCTGCACTCAATGCCAATTCTGAAAAAACTCTTTCAGTTGAGTATGTTGTATGTCCCGTTTGCGGCAACACCTATCCCAAAGCAACGGCCGATGCCAAATGCGCTTTCTGCCAGACTTCACAGGATAAATTTCTGAATATATAACTCAAGTTGCTAGTTACATATAGTTTTATTAAAAATATTTCTAAGGTCTAAAACCGAAGATCTGTCGAAGCCTGTTAGCCACGGAGTGGCGATATCTTTGTAGTAATTTCTATGTTTAGGAACCCTGGAGCCACGCTAGTGGCGGAATCTTAAGATGTCGCCACTAGCGTGGCTCTGTTTGATGGAAACACTAGTACTACAAAGATATCGCCACTAACGTGGCTATTGCTTAAACCTTCGGTTTAAGCCTCTTGAAACCAGAATTAAATAACTGGCAACTTGAGTTATATTTGTCTATCCGATAATAATGTGAAAGGGGGGCTTCTGACCCCCCTTTATTATTTTTGATAATTTAAATCTTCACCATTCGCTTCAGGCTGGTAGAGCACTTTATCAATGATTACGGTCTGTGTTCCGCCCGGCGCCTTAAAAGATACAGCTTCACCTTTTCTGTAACCCAGTAAAGCACAACCAAGAGGAGATAAAACAGATATAGCGCCTTCTTTTAAATTTGCATCATTGGGATACGATAACCGGATAGTCCTGGCAATTCCCGATTCTGAAAACACAACCTTGATAACCGAATTCATGGTGATATAATCCGGCTTGATTTTCTTCGGTTCTACCAGTTTAGCCCTCTTTATTTCCATATTCAGACGATTCAGATCGAACAGATTTGAATTTTTGTTATCCAGTAAATTCAGGATCATCGAGTTTAACCTTGAGTAATCCAGTTTTGAAATGACTATTTGATTTTTCATGACTTTAAAAATTAATGTGATATGTTATTAAATGAATAAAAGAATACCCTGTCTTCATGGCACATGAAAACAAAGATTCAAGGAGTTACAAGGGGAAAAATGGGAAGTACTAGATGCGTAGGACGCAGTTCCTGAGCAGAACTGAAACCGTGTTTAGCTGTGAACGATACGGAATATTTTGTTGCTTAAGATCAATTAAAATCCGTGTTATATAAGGATGTTTTACTACACTCTTTTCGAGATGCTGCTTTTTTACTAAAAAATGGAATCCAACGAGTTTAGCGGTCTGAACGCTTTTTTCGCTGTTAATTTTTTCATTTAAACCAACTTCATGGAAATATGGACTTCCCAGTGAAAACACCAGAAATAAAAGTGTTAACACCGATGAAAGAAAAACTCTATTTTTCCTGATCCATTTCATCAAAGCCGGTTTCTTACAAAATTAATGAATTAAAAGGTAATTTACACGAAAGAGGACTAAACTGAACCGAAATACAAAGCCCGCTATCACAAGATTGCGGGCCTCTTTTTATTTTCCTTTTGGAAATTGAAATTATTCCGCCTTACGGGATCCCAACTTTTTATCCAGGTAAAACACACCACCGCTTTTTTCGCCGGTTATTTTAAGAACATCGATAATCTCAAGGGCATTGCTCTCTTCTTCAACCTGCTCATCGATGAACCATTGCAGCATAGTGGATGTGGCATAATCCTTCTCAGCCATGGCCACTTCATAGCATCCATGAATCAATGCCGTAACCTTGCATTCATGCTCATAGGTGTCTTCCATAATATTTAATAAACTATCCCAGGAAGTTTCGACAGCTGCAATAGGTTGCAGTTTCACTTCCCCTGCCCTTTCAAGGATAAAATTGTAAATTTTGAGCGCATGTGTTGTCTCTTCATGGAACTGAACCCGCATCCAATTGGCAAAGCCTTTAAATCCCTTGTTTTCGCACCAGGCTGCCATGGAAAGATAGAGATAAGCTGACCAGAATTCGGCATTCACCTGCTTGTTCAACACTTCTTCAACCTTTTTATTGATTTTCATGATATTTGAATTTAATTGGTTATTTATTTCGTTTTGTCACGCCTTACTACAATTTGCAGTACAAAATCTTCGATCCTGAAATGGGAAAAATTTTTACCGGATAAATACTTTTCCAAAAGCGTGTTCAGTTCCTCATCCACAAAGTCTTCAATCTTATCGGAATCGGCATAATAGATGTGATGATGCTTTTCAACAATGGCATCGTATCGTTTAATATCCCTGTCGGTTTTTACCGTTTTCATCAGCCTGTTTTCAACAAGCGTGTCCAGTACCTTGTAGACGGTAGCCGGTGATATATTGGGATTCTTTTTATGTATGCTTGATAATATCTGTTCGGCAGTGGGATGATTTTTCATCCCGATAACGGCTTCAAGGATTGCCATCCGTTGTGGAGTAACCTTCAGGCCTTTTTCAATTAGCATATTTCGGATGTGTTCAGTTTTCATTAATAATAATTTTTAAATGAGAATTATTATCATTTAATAATTGGTAAAATTAATGCAATATTATATAAAAAGCAAGGATCTGGTTTCAGGTTTTATCAATTACATTTCTTACGCCCTTTCAGGGCTGAAATTAAAACAACCGATCATACACAGGGTTCCACCCTGTGCTGGGTTATGTTGCCCTTTCAGGGCTATTCGTAAAATACAAGTCACTGTTTGTGAGCAATGAATCTACGGTGAAAACTTTTATGGCTTTTGGGCAAGTAAATGAATCAACGGTGAAAACTTTTTATGGCTTCTGTGCAAGTAAATGAATCACCCGCAAAATCTTTCCATGGCTTTTGGGCAAGTTAATGAAGCACCCGCAAAAACTTTCATGGCTTCTGGGCAAGTAAATGAATCACCCGCAAAACTTTCATGGCTTCTGGGCAAGTAATGAAGCCCCCGCAAAAACTTTCATGGCTTTTGGGCATGTTAATGAAGCACCCGCAAAAACTTTCATGGCTTTTGGGCAAGTTAATGAAGCACCCGCAAAAACTTTCATGGTTTTTTGTGCATTGTAACGAATCACCCTGAAAGGGTGTAAGATACCAGCACAGGGTGCAACCCTGTGTTTACGCGTGTTATCGACAATCAGCCCTGAAAGGGCGAAAGAAATGCAATTAATTTGACAAACTAGGCTTCTACCAGCCTCGTTTTTTCAAGTGTAAAGTAAAACGTGGTACCCTTCCCTTTCCCTTCCGAGGTGAACCAGATGGATCCGTTGTGGACTTCCACAATTCGCTTTATCAGGGCCAGACCAATACCGGTACCCTCGGTACTGCTATCGAATTTTTCAAATAATCCGAAAACCTTATGGTGATATTGCGGATCAATGCCCGAACCATTGTCACGCACAAATAAAACAACCCGGTGTTTGTTATCATCCACGTATGACCCGATCTCTATCAATGGATCCGGCTGATCACCCATGAATTTCACTGCATTGTCAAGCAGGTTCTGATACAGTTGAATCAGTCGCTGGCCATAACCATACATTACAACCGGCGGACCGGTTATCCTTGTTTTCACATTTCGCTGGCTAATCCTTCCGGCTACAAGGTCGATGGCTGCCTGTGCAATGGTTTCAAGCGTGACTTCGCTTTTTAATTGTTCCTTCCTTCCGATTCTCGACAGTTCAAGCAATTCATCCAGCAACCTGCCCATTTTGTCAGCCGCATTGGAAATATACCCGAAGTCCTTTCCCTGTGCGACTTTATCCCCGCTTTCAATATCCTCTTCAAGGTATGAAGTAAAAGCCTTAATGGTTACAAGCGGGCTTTTGAGGTCGTGTGAAACGGTATAAATGAACCTTGTGAGTTCTTCATTTTTTTGCTTCAGTTCCAGTTCTGCATGTTTTTGTTCGGTGATATCCTGAACAGCCCCGATAATCTGATTAGGCATACCCACATCATCGTACCTGATTTCAGCATGTTCTACCACTATTCTTTCAATGCCATCCGCTCTTTTTATGCGGTGTTCAATATTATATGCCTTCCTGGAATTGATTGAGTCAGATATAGCTTCTGAAACCTTTTGCCTGTCATCGGGATGCACATGTGAAAAAAACAGGTCGTTAGTGACTTCCACGGCGCCCGGTTCATATCCGAATATCCGGTAAACCTGGTCGGACCATATTAGCGGATTTTTATCGGGATCTTCTGACTGGCTCAGTTCTATTACCCACGCTCCCAGGTTGGCCATGGTTTCAGCCTGTTTAAGAATGGTTTCACTTCTGATTAGGGCTTGCTCCGACTGTTTGCGCTCGCTAACGTCTGCTATGGTTCCGATAGTCTGCCTGAGCTTTCCCTTTTCATCACGAATTGCAGAGACGGTAATATCTACCCATACTCTTGAGCCGTCTTTTCTCAAATATTGCTTTTCATAATTGATCCAGTCGATTTCTCCAGAGTAAATTTTATCATTTATACTTTTACTTACAGGCCGGTCCTCAGGAACCGTAATTTCTGACACATGTTTACCCGGCAATTCTTCGCGGCTGTATCCAAGAATTTCACAGGCACGGGCGTTGGCATTCAACAGGAATCCGTTCTCATCACCCTCAACAATTCCAATGGCCGCATTGGTAAACATGGCCTGCAAACGCTCAAGTGCAGCCAGCCTTTCGAGTTCGGCATTAATCCTGTCAGTGATATTCAGTGTAACCAGTCCGACACCCCTTTTGCCCCCCGGAAGCGGAACCGGAAAACGGAATCCCTGCCAGTGAGACATTGTGGCGTTCTCACTTCGCAAGGGCAGCATGGCATTGTATTCGTTTACAGCCAGCTTGTTTGTTTTCAATACTTCCCGGTTACGTTCCTGTGTTGCTTTTGCCAGGTCAGCCGGAAGTACATCGAAAATAGTTTTTCCGATGGCATCGTGCAAAGGCAGACCATATTGTTCGGCTGCAAGCCTGTTCAACCTTACATACCGGTTATCATCCGTATAAATGATCATTCCCATAGGGGTGTTACTGAAGAAGGTATCCAGGATCATTTCACTTTCCCGTAATCTTTTCTGCGAACGTTTGTCGATGTTTATAACCCTCCGTGCCGCAATCCATAAAAGAACAGTAAAACAGAATGTATAGGTAACCGATATCAGTACCACTTCGGTGTCCATACTGAATAGCCCTGCTTTTTCGGCATTAATCCGGAGCCACCCGATGATGAGTGGCACAATCATAATACCCGGAATTAATCTGCGGGCCATATGACCTCCGGCAAAATCATCGACAAATACTTTCATCAGCCAGGTTTTCGGGTAGAAAAGCAATATGGAAACGCCCACCAGGCAGAAATTAATACCAGAATATAAGGCAACTGAAGTATGCTCTATGGCATAAACGGAAGTAAAACCAAGAAAATAACTGACAATGATAAAATAGCCGGTTATGATAACAGGGATAATGAGAACATGAGAAATACCAAAATTTCCTGAACTTAACGTTATCAAAACTAACCCCGTTATTACAAAAAGAATTGCCGTAATGAACGCCATCCTGTGATCAGGATTCAGGAACATGTTTAACACAGGTAAACGGTTAAATGCAGGTTCACTGCCGGTACGCAATATGACCAGGTAGCTAACAGCAGTAAAAAATCCGATTAATAAGATGAACACACCCACAAACCGGGGAACTGCAATTTTCAGATCCGGGAATTTTTGACTGCGAAGTATTAATAAGGCCAAGCCGGTGAAAATAAAACATACCGAAGTAACCACTTTCATAGTAGCCCAGTTTGGAAGGCTGGTTCCAACGAAGGGTATATTGCCCGTGGAGCCGATAATACTCGCAACACTCACTACAATTATAATGACTACAAGGAGCAGTCCTGTGCTTTCCCTCTTCCTGCGTTGTCTGGTTGCGGCTTCCGGTTGAATCCTACCGGTTTCAGGTTCCTGTTTTTGCATAGTTCAATCGAATAACCTCTGAAGATGCAGAAGCAGGAAATAACCTGCAGCTTAACAGGGATTTCTCTAACAGAATAACAGGTAGTATTGTTCAATTTTTGAAAGCATCCAGCGCCACAGTCGGTTTACCGCTGTTGTCGAAGGCCCCGAGTGTATAATCTTTCCATCCGTTATAGGCTTCGGGTTCCCAGTAAAATACACCCAGGCATTTAACAATTGTCTTCGACTGTGTGATCAGGTCGGTGAGCCATAACTTTGCAGAAGCTGCTTCATCCCAAGGCATTCCGACCTCACAAACCATCACCTCCTTGTTATACCGGAGGATCATGTCGTTCATGTTATTAATGATATTCGTGTTATACTCCTGCCATTTATTTACCTCAGGGTAAAGCGACATCCCAATCACATCCCACTTACCGCCGTTGTTTTTAAGTCCGTCAAACAGCCACCTGAACAGGCTGTTATCCCATCCATTCTGGACGTGGACGATTACTTTGGCATCGGGGAAAACACTTTTTACCGCATCATAACCGGCATTGTTGAGGGTTGCATATTGCGCCATGTTAACAGAGGCTTTGCCGTCTTCCCAAAGCATTCCGTTACCGGTTTCATTTCCCACCTGGACCCATTCGGGCTTGATATTCCAGTTCTTAAGCGCGTTAAGCACATCGGTTGTATGATCGGATACGGCAGTGCAAAGGTCATCAAATGACAGCGACGCCCATGCTGCCGGTTTAGTCTGTTTCCCCGGATCCGCCCAGCTGTCACTGTAATGAAAATCGAGCATGATCCGCATGCCCAGATCATTAGCACGCTTTGCCTTTACAAGAACATCAGTTTTATTGTTCCAGCCATCGGCAGGGTTAACCCAAACCCTCAGCCTGATGGAATTCATGCCGAGGTTTTTCAGCAGGAGCATGCAATCGGTATTGGTTCCGTTTGCATCATAAAACAGGATGTTGTTATCCTCCATTTCGGTAAGCCAGCTAACATCAGCGCCTTTGGCAAAGGAATCGGCCGGGTTTTCATCCGGATCTTTCCGGTCGTTTTCCTTATGACAGGCACAAGCGAATACGCCCATTATGCCAAGAAGAAGTGATAAAAGAAATATCTTTTTCATAACAATCAAAATTATAAAAAAAAGGGGCAGAAAACTGCCCCTTTTTAAACCACGTTTCAATTCTACTGCGCTTCAAAAGTGCAGGTATTATTAATAAAGTCAATGGTTACGTCATATGTTCCTGCTGCCAGACTTTGATCGTCGGTAATGTTATCACCTTTGAAAACCATAGATGTAAATGATCCTCCAAAGTATGCATCCCAGTTGTCCTTATATGGGTAAATTTTGATACCCCATGAAGAGGCTGTGGTTATGGTTGCCGTTCCTTTATATACACCGGCGGATGTTTTATCCAGGACAACCGTGGAAAAGTCCCAGATGTCATTCAGCCCGCCTATGTATATTTTTTCGCCAAGCAATGCATATCTCTGGCCGATAATGTCTGCCACGAGGTCATATGACCCGGCAACAACACCCGCATCATCTGTAATTCCTGATCCGCCGAATATAAGCGTCCCATCAGCGCCACCGTAAAAATCATCCCAGCCTCCATTAAGGTATAATTTGAAGCCCCATTGAGAAGCAGCCCCAATCGTTACCGGTTTGGTGTATACCCCTGTAACATTTGATGCATCCATGGTAGTCATATTCCAGTCATCGTTAAAACCGGCATAACTTAAACTGGTTATAGCAGTGTGACTGTATGTGAGATTTTTAAGATCAGCCTTTATCAGGTAGAAACCGGCTGCAGGTGCTGCAATGTTTGAGCCGCTCTTGAATGAAAGGACTCCATTGCTTGCCATTTTGTAAACATTTTCCCAGTCGCCCGAGATTAAACCCATTTGGTAACCCCATAGTGAATTAACCTGCACGGCTCCCGCGAAAGTTGAATCATCTTCGCTCAACAGTGTGAGATAATTATCAAAGGTCCAGCTGCCTGAGATTCCATCGTCAATACCGGGTAAATACAGGTATTTGCTGATAGGTTCAACAACAACCGTTTTTCCCGGTTTGAGTTGGAATTTCAATTGCCGGGGATCTGCCAGGAAGAAAGTAAGTGTATAGTCACCCGCTTCAGGTACCGTAATATTTCCGGCAGACGAACTGTTCCATTCAAACGTAAGCGAGCTGTCGGTTTGAGGAACAAAGCCAATGCTCTTTGTTATGGCAGCTGCATCGTCTGTACTTGTGGATGCATTGTAAAGTTTAGCATCGATTCCTGAAACTTTAATGGTTGCATTATTCCCTGTAGTGGTAAATGAGGCATACCATTTAACAGCCTGCCTGTCAAAGGTCATTGCCATGGTTATATCACCGGTAATTTCTAATGATGGAATGTAAGTTGCAGTCCATTGTTCATCCGTAATACTCAAAGTTGTATAGTAACAGCCTCCAAGTCCCGGATACCAGAAGTTCCATTTTGATTCATCGTTCGCAATTCTGAAAGCATTACCATCAATACCCAGGTTGCCCCATTCGGTGCCGTCTCCTTCAAGCAGGTACCAGTTAAACCATGATGTAACACCTGTGAATCCGCTATATTCACCGTTGCTTTCAGGTGAATATAGTCTGAAGCCCGTATCCTCATGATCGGCATTCAGAATAAATCCCAGGCTCATGTCAATTGAAAAGCAGGTAACATCCACCATCACAGTATTGCTGTATTTGGGCTCCGTATTGGTTCCCAAAGCGGTATTTATCCTGAAATACATGGGAGAACTCACCCCGGCTGTAAATCCAAGATTTTTCGCCAGAGTATTCAATGAAGCCCCGGTAAAAGCATACGTGTTACCCTGTGGTGAAAGGGTGATGGAGTTTTCGAAATCATTTGCGGCTGATACTTCAATAATTTCATAAGGTACTGATGCCGGAATGCCGATGTTTTCATCACTGACACTGAGATCAGACTTACTCCAGCTAAGAGCCAGTACCTGTGAGCCGTTATTGTCCTTTGTCAATATTACTTCGCTTTCGCTTGCCTGAAGGTCAGATGAATCAAGTCCGAATACTTTCAGGAACAGGCCATCCTTTTCACAGGCAGTGAAAATGGCGAGACTGCAAATGGCTATTATAAAGATTTTTGTTTTCATAAATCTGTTTTTTTAAGCATGGCGATTTTTAATAGTTCTCATTTGAAAGATTCGGATTCGCCGATATTTCAGTGGCCGGAATGGGATAAATATTGTATTTGGCGTTAACGGCTATACCGTCTTTTGCGCCGCCCTTCCATTGCCACAAGTAATTATCACCGGTAAAGCAGCCGAACCGGATAAGGTCGGTACGGCGAACGCATTCCCAGTAAAGTTCTCGTCCTCTTTCATCCAGGAAAAATTTGAAAGGGATATTATCAGCTGTTGCAGTCAGATCAGCCTCACTCACTGCTGCGGCATTTCTGTGATCACGAACCGAATTCACATAATCTACGGCCGTTGACAGGTTAGTATTGGAACGTACGGCAGCCTCAGCATACATTAGATATGCATCTGCCAGCCGGAACATAGGAAAGTCTGTATCCACGCCATTGGAAGAAGTGTTGGAAGCTACTTGTCCGTTATCATTACGGTTGCTCCATTTTACTGTAAAATAGCCCCCCGAACGGTCTGTAACGCCATTATCCATGTATTGTGACTGACCATCGGTGTAAAACATGGCACGGTCGTCATTATTCATATCGAAAAGGGCAGTGAGTTCACCGCGAACACGGAACATACTCCATGCACTCGCACAACCTACTGAATCCGGTGCCGGTCCGTTGTCGGTATCTACCTCGCCGCATACAAGATAAGTTGTTGCACCCCATGTTACAACATTTGTACTGCTCACCACCAGCGGGAAGATGATCTCATGACCGGTTCCAACCCTCAGGTGGTTATCGGCATTGAACATCGAGGCATAGTCATCTTCAAGAACGTATCCTTCATCAATTACCTTCTGGCTGTATGTCATACAATCGGTATAATGATCACCGGCTTCATATGTCACAGCATTCAGGTACAGCCGGGCAAGCAGCATCCAGGCAGCCGCACGCGGAGCCCTTCCGTAAATACTGCTGGCGCCGTCGAGCATATCATTGCTGCAATCCAGAAGCTCAGATTCAATGAAACCAAAAATCCGGTCTGATGTCCATTCCTCCGGAAGTATTGAACTGCCAATGATCTTTTCATCTGCATACGGAATATCATGGAACAGATCAAGTGCATGGTAATAAGCCAGGGCACGCAGAAAGCGGGCTTCTGCCCTGAACACTTTTATTTCAGTCTGCTGTTCTGCTGTAAAGCCAGAGATGGCCTGATCGCTGCAATGTTTTAAAAATTCGTTGCAAAGCGAAATCGTATAATAACAACGGTAATACATATCTGCTACCCATGGATCATTTGCGTCCCAGGTAAGATAGGTCAGGTTGGCAATATTATCGCCTTCTATCCAGGTGGATCCAATTTCTTCGGTGCCTGCTTCCTGCATATTGAAATAACATCGCATGTAATCATAACCATTGTTACTGCTTAGATCGGGGTCGCCACCTCCTTCGGCCTGGCCGGCTGTTACAAGTGAAGCATAACATTTGGCAAGTGCTTTTACATAATTACCCGGATCGGAATAAACCGACACTGAAGTCTCTTCAATGGCCGGATACTGGTTGAGGTCATCTGTGCATGACAGCATCAGGAGAGGCAAAAATATGGCTGTATATATTAGCTTTTTCATCTTGTACATTTTAATAATTAGAATTCCAAACCTATACTGAGCGAAAAAATGCGAGGCCTGGGATAAAAGGAATTATCCATACCCACTGGAAGTTCCGGATCTACACCTTTGTATTTTGTGATTGTAAATACATTATGTATCATACCGGTGAGGTTCAGGTTGAAATTTTTAGCGATTTTTCCCACGTTATAACCAATAGTCAGATTGTCCATCTTCATGAACGAAGCGTTTTCCACATAGTAGTCCGAAAGATATTGCCTGCTCCGGAAACCGGTTTTAAGGTAACTTTTGTTCAGATTGTTAAGCTGGTACGAATTGTACGACATGGTGCCCAGCGCTCCTGTGTTCATCGACATACCATTGTATACATAGTTGCCGATATTTGCCCTGAAATTGGCACCGGCATTCCATTTTTTATACCTTATCGAAGTGCTGAAACCAAGAATGTAATCGGGGGCTGGTGAATGATAACGGTATAAATCCTCCGAGTTAATTTCACCGTCGTTGCTGATATCGGCATAGGCACCTTCAACAGGTTTGCCGGATTCATCATACAACTGGTGATATACGTAAAACATATAGGGAGCGTATCCTTCGGTAAGAACCTGGAAATAATAGCTGTCGATAGTAGGTCCTACCGAGGTATTCGTGATTTCAGCCCCTTTTATAATGGACAGGTTTTTAATTGTCTGTTTCTGCCAGGATGCGTTGAATGTAAGATTCCATGTCCAATCCCCATTGTCCACCGGCGTGGCGTTCAGCGTGACTTCAACACCTTTACTGTCGACATTGCCGACGTTGGTGAGGATATTCTTTTCGAAATTTGTGCCTGCGGGAGAAGGCACGGTGGCAAGCAGATCCTCGGTTTTGCGTGTGTAATATTCAACCGAACCGGAAATCCTGTCCTTAAAAATTCCGAAATCGACACCGTAATTGAATGCTTTGGTAGTTTCCCATTTAAGATCCGCCACATATTCTTCGGGCCTGTAAGTATTAATTATATCATTGCCGAAAATGTACTGAGCGCCTGTCTGGCTTAGCGTATATATCGGAAGATAGTTGTAGTTCCCGATTCCTTCCTGCTGACCGGTAACACCATAGCTTGCACGCAACTTAAGATTGCTGAGCCAGTCAAAATTATCAAGGAAGCTTTCCTCTGAAATTCTCCATGCCAGGGCCACTGATGGGAATGTACCCCAACGTTCATCCGGGCTGAATCGGGAAGTACCATCACGCCTTATAGTGGCAGTCAGCATATATTTTGAAGCCAGGCTGTAATTCAGGCGGCCGTAATAAGAAATCAGCACATGCCGCTGATCGGTGGGAGCAGACGTATTCTGTATCTCTCCAGCCAGGTTTGACTCTTCAAAAAACGGGGTTGTGCTCTTCCAGTATTGGTAATCGTAACCCAATGTTGCATCCACTGTGCTGTTAATTGCGGATATACTTTTATTATAATTGAAGTATGCGGTCAGAAGCTTGTTTTCTTTCTTCTGGGGGCCATAACTGTAGTCGCGTCCGCCTGAAAGATAATACTGTGCAGCCGTTGCCGGGACATAAACATTGCCGCTTCCTTCGGCATAATCATATCCCAGAGCACCATGGAATTTTAGCTCAGGCAGAAAATTCACTTTGTAATCCACATCAACGTTGCTGACTATCCTGTTGACGTCACTTTCAGATTTATATTGTTTTATCAGGCCAAGTGGATTGAGCACAGCGGAAGTGACAGGAATTCCGGTTCCGTCAATAGCTTCGGTATAACCTCCGAATTCTGTATTTCCCGAATAAACCGGCAGGGTCGGATTAAATGTAGTTGCCGCCCACATGGCACCACCGTTGGCAAACTGGTTTTTATTGAGTGAACCTTTGACACCTGCCGTAATTTTGAGCATATCTTTAAAGAAGGAAGGAGACAGCGAAAGATTTCCGGTTAACCTTTTCGAATCGTCGGTTTTTACAATCCCATCCTGCTGGTAATATCCCAAAGAAATCCTGTAAGGAATTTTCTTTAATGAACCGGAAAAGCTCAGATTATTATCGGTACCGAAAGCCAGTCGATAAACTTCATCATTCCAGTTTGTACTGGCATCTGCAAGCAGGCCTTTTTGTGCTTCAGTCCCTTCGGATTCAACTACATTCCTGAACTCACTAATGCTGAGCATATCGGCCAGCTTTGTTTTAGTCTGCAAAGAATTAGTCGTGCTGAACGAGATCTTCATTTTACCGGCTGCTGCCTTTTTGGTGGTAATAATGATAACGCCGTTTGATGCCCTCGATCCATATATAGCGGTTGATGATGCATCTTTTAATACCGTTATGCTTTCGATATCATTCGGATTGATAAGACTGAGGAAATTGTTGCTGTTACCGCTTATTCCTCCCGGCTCAAGGGGAATGCCGTCCAGAACTATTAAGGGATCGTTGGTGGCATTCAGCGAAGCCCCGCCGCGGATGCGGATAGTACTTCCCGAATTGGGTGAACCGCTGTTCGACATGATCTGCACCCCGGAGATCTTTCCATTGATCAGCTGTTCCGGTGAACTGATAATTCCTTTATTAAAATCCTTCGTAGTCACATTCGAAACCGATCCTGTAAGATCACCTTTGCGTTGCGTGCCATAACCAATCACAACCACTTCATCGAGCTCCTCTACTTTGGATTTCATCTGGAATGTAATGCTGTTACCGGCAGGAATGGGAATAACCGCAGTTTCATAACCGATAAATGAAACCCTCAGGTTGTTTTTATCTTCCGGCACCTTTAACAGGAACTTCCCGCTTATATCGGTTGTTGTGGCAACCGAAGATTCAAGCACAAGAACACTTACACCAACCATGGGCTCATTGTTCTCATCGGTTATTGTTCCGGTAACAGTCCGCTCTTTTATTTGCTGGGCCGGTACCGGGACTGTCGGAATTAACAGCAGGCACAATATGAGTGATATTGTGACATACCGAAGGTTAAGTTTAAATTTCATAGTTTTCATAATTAGTAAGTAGTACTAAGTTTTTATTTCAGAGATTATTGCGATCATTCAAGCCAGATCTTTTCAATCAACAGATCAGCCCTGTTTTGTTGTCCTTGTCTGAGCGTAATTTGAAGCATTTCAACCATCCGCCTGTCAAATGGTGAATCACTGTATTTTATTCTTAAGGGTAAGAAATCGGGATACGGTCGCGGTAATATCAAACAGGATCCTTCAGTTAAGGATTCTATTGGTAGCCGGCAAACCGTATCCCCGGGTTCTATTGTTAATGCTGCGGTCACAACAGACCCGTTCTTGTCAATTAACCCCAACTCAACCGGTTGTTTAGTATTCAAATGGTTGGTTACTTTAAGTGCAAGTGATTTTATATTTAGTAATTCAAGCATTCTTCCTTTGATTTTATCCCCAAAGTAATACTTGAACGACCAGGATTGCTCTGTGCTATCGAGTGGATTTTGATGAGGAAAAGCAGCGAAATTCACTTTCAATACAGTTCCGGAACCGTCAGGCACCAGGTTGACATTATTGTCCCATATTTTCCACGAATAGTCCCAGTCGCGATCCGCATTCCAAAGCATTAAAGGCGAGCCGGCCGGGATGAATCCGATTCGCCAGGTACCTGAATTCCTGTTTTCCCAGTTAAAGGGTGAACCCTTAACTGGTCCGGGAAAGACAGTAGTATCCTTCTCATCATAAATAACTATCCGGTAATCCAGAAAACCCTGATCGGTAAATTCTGCAGGTAATTCAACACGGAACCTGCCATTGCCTTCACATGCAGCTGTAAGTGTTTTCCAGTGCCGGTTACCCGTAATCAGAACTTCTGCCTTTTCAATGTTTGACGTAGATACCGCATTAAATTCAAGTACAAATGGTTTTCCTGCGGATGCTTCAGCAGGAGCATGGTTCCAAATCACCTTCCTGTCAAGGTTTGTGGCCGGAGCAATATATTCAGAAATATCTATATTCTTATATTTGGTATTGGGAGTAATAGCATTTGAATTTCCGGATTTTAAAATGTAGACGCCCGGTACTGCATCAAATTTACCTTTGCTGACCGGGGATGTAAAGGTATTTCCCTGATTCAATGGTTCCATTTTAAATTCGCTTCCAAGATCAGGCAAATCTATCACCATGGTTTGCCTGGAATGGATAACCGCCGCTTTCTGAATCTTCGGGCTAACAGGGCTATAAGGATCATTGATCCAAAAGGCATCGGGCATGATTTCAAGTCTCCATACCCCTTCATCCAGCTTATCAAGAAAGTATGCACCTGTACCTGTATATCTTACCAGCGGTGAAGAACCCCATCCTGCAATCTCTTTCAGTTCTTTTGGTTCAGGCGGAGCTAAAGTTGTATTGTTTGAGTAGAAAAACTTTTCGTTTGATATCCAAAGGGCAAGATCGTCAGTGTAACTCACTTTCAGTGATGCAGAAGCCTCCTGGTAGAGAGCCTGACTGTGAAAAACAGCGGAAGCAATTTTCAGGCTGATTGCTTTTTGCGGTGTATAGGCAAGATTCATAAAGTGAGTGCCGTAATTGGTGTTCCACGGGGCCCAGCACATGGCATCATAGGCAAACTGGGCTGCCAGCTGCATACCGGTTTTCCGGAATGTGGATGCCATTGCCGGATACATGTAATTTCCTGCCGCATCCGCTGCGTCAAATTCATATACAATTTTTGCCATCTTCCTGAATTTCGGATCGCCTGCAAAAGGGATCGGATAAGAAGCCACATTTGGAAGAAAATTACCGTCAATCTGATGATTGGCAACAAGGTTAGTTGGATACCATTGAAAAGTTCCTCCCTGGATATCGGCATTTAAATATGCATCTGCCAGATGAACACTATGGCTCATATTATAAAACACCGGTTTTGAGCAACCTGAATTACGGATTGCTGATACCATAGTATTAATAAAGCCGGTTACGTTTTGAGACAAGCCATTGTGATGTGGTTCATTGCATACCTCAAATCCTATCACACTGGGATCGTCCTTATAGTTTTTGCCGGTATAGCGGTTAACATGGCTGATAAACTGATTCAGATAATTGGCCTGGGCACGTATTGCATCAGGATTGGTCAGGCACGCATTTTTTCCGTATTTTGCTGAAAAGCCTTGTGTTTTTTCGTCATTTTCAGGCCAGCCGTTACCCCACCAGGCAATGGGTGTAATAATGAAATGCATGCCACGGCGCTCCATTTCATTAATCATGTAATCGAATAATCTCAGATGCTCATTGTTGATCAGGTTACCCAATGAGTCACTGATCTCCGTATCAAACACATGAACCCTATAAAAATCAAGATCCAGCCGGGCCATGTGATATATATCCTGCCTGATTGCTTCCTCCGGTGAAGTTGCCGAACGAAGAGCCATTCTGTATTCATGTGCAAAAGGAAGGGTATAATTCACGCCAAAGCCATGCAGTTCTGAATGATCTTTTGTCCATCGCATAACTCCATACCGGTCCACATAGACCTGGTCGGTTGTTTTCTGTGCCTTCAACACGACCGGTGCCGTAAAGATAAAGGCAATCAATATTAAAAAAATAATCGCACGCATCATGTTTTAATTACTATATGAAATTGGAAGAATTCCAAAATCCGGAGCGGTTTAAATTTGACGTTGCATGGCACAAAATGGACAACTTTAACAGGTTCTGGACAAAATTCAAAACAAAATGGACAACCACTGCTAAAGACTGCCAAAAAAGTAGGTATACCCGCTAAAACGTATAAATTTGCTTGCTTACACGGGTTATGTCATCTATATTTCATATCAGGATAAGGCATTTTGTTTCCTTCCTTTTAATGTGCTTGTTGGTAGTCAATCAAGCCAAGGGGCATGGACTGACTTTCCATGAATTCAAATCGCTGGATCACCGTATTGGAATGAATGCCGGGGCGGTTTATTGTTTTATCCAGGATAACCAGGGACTGATCTGGCTTGGAACAGACAGGGGATTATTCAGCTTTGACGGTTATTCAGCCCGAAAACATATTGCTTCATCATCTATTGCGAAAGATAACGGAGGCGTGATCTACTGCGCTGAAAAGGTCGACTCTGCGCATATATGGCTGGGTGCGGATAACGGACTTCTTGTTTTTAACACATATACCGACCAGTTTGAAAAAGCGCCTGCCGGATTGCCAATGAATATAAGAGCTATTGAACGCATTGACGACCGGTCGTTCTGGATTGGCAGTATAAACGGTTTATACAGGTATGATGTCAGGTCGAATCGCTGTGAAAAAATAACCGACAGGCTTCCGCACCAAGCTGTCTATTCTATTCTGAGATATGATGAGAATACATTTTATTTTGGAACCTATAATGGTTTATGCAAATATGATAACCGTACATCCAGGTTTACCACTATACCGATTGGAGATCCAGGGAGATCGTCTAATCAGCTCATACTATCTATGTTACCCGACTATAAAAGAAATTGCCTGTGGATTGGAGTTGAAGGAGGGTTATATTCTTTTGATCCTTCCGGTATTAAACCCCGGAAGGTTTTATTTCATGGTAATTCGGTTAAATCGCTTATGCTTGACAATATGGATTGCCTGTGGGCCGGAACTGACAACGGGCTTTTCATTTATGAACCATCTACGGGCAAACACCGGCTTATCCGGCATGACGCCTCAAACGACAAATCGCTTATAAACAATGTGATATGGACCGTTTTTACCGACAGGGAACAAAACATCTGGATAGGTACGGATGCAGGTGCCTCCTTATTCATGTATAATGATCAATTCAGAATAAACCCTGTAAGTGAATTAACAGGTTCAAACGAGGGTGATTATATCATTTCACTCCTTCAGGATTCAAAAGGCAATTTATGGCTTGGCGGCACTAACGGCTTGATCCATGTTGATAAACAGAAAAACAGAACTGCATGGTACCAGCAGAATAGTAAAAAATACGCAATACCTCATAATAAAGTACGCCATATATTCGAAGATGCCGATGGAGATATATGGATTGCTACAGACGGAAGTGTTTGCAGGTTTGATGAAAAAACAGCGCAGTTTGTCAGGTACCAGATTGAGGATTCAACAGGCTCAAGGAATGCAAACTGGTCATACGCCATTGCCCAGGATGAAACCAGGAAGTTATGGATTGCCACCTGCCTGGGTGGAATTTTTGTGGTTGATAAGCAGAGCTTACTGGCTTCTTCAGGCAAAAGATATATTGCAGAACGCAATTATTATTCAGGTAACCAGGAAAAGGGATTGTCAGGAAACATGATTCAGTTCCTTTCTTTTGACAGGGACCTTAACATATGGGCCGGGACATACAGGGCAGGAATTAACAAGATTAACAGGCTAAGCCAGCAAATAACATGGTTTACGGCCCAACCCGGCGAATATCATTTACCTTCTGATGATGTGACAGCGATGCTAACCGACAGAGATAAGTACCTGTGGATTGCCCTGCGTGATCAGGTTATCAGGCTTGACCCCCACAATAACAGCAGAAGAATAATTACCGATCCCCGTCTCAATGATGCTTATATTCATGCTATGGCTGATGACGGCCAACGAATCTGGCTCGGACTTTCATCCGGGTTATTCTTTATTGACAAGCGGACTTTGCATATCGGCCAGCTTGATCTGGCAGGCAATTACTATTCCTCATTGTATTATGACAAGGCCAACAATATCATTATTGCAGGAGGTATTAATGAATATGCAGAATTTAACCCTGAAACAATATTAAATAATAACCGCGAAAACAACCTGTATATTACGTCGATGTGGATCAATGACAGGCTGGTTCAGAATAATTCCGGTAATGATTTTCCCCGTTTGACGAATAGTATCCGTTTTACCCGGCAGGTGAGGCTTCTCCATCAAATGAACAATCTGTCATTCGAAGTATCGGAGTTAAGCTACAACCGGCAACAGAATGTTCAGTATGCATACAGGTTAAGCGAATCAGAGTCGGAATGGCACTATACCCCCAGAGGAAGCAACCGCATTACATATAATAACCTGGTTCCGGGTGAATACATGCTGGAGGTTTCAGGGATCGGAAGTGACGGAAATCCTCTACCCGACCCTCCTTTTATGGCAATAACTATTCTTCAGCCCTGGTTTCTTACCTGGCCCCTTAAAACGGTTTATGTTTTAGTGATAATTATTCTCATCGCAGCGTCAATTAATTATTACAGGGTCTTAAGCCGCCTGAGATATGAGCGGATTGAGAAATCAAAGACAATGGAACTTACTGCTCATAAGATTGATTTTTTAACCAATATATCCCACGAACTCAAAACGCCTTTAAGTCTCATCATCGGTCCCCTTGAAAATATTATTGACCAGGTAAAGCAGGTTACAATAAAGGAACAGCTCAGCGATGTAAGACATAATGCAATAAAAATGGGTACTCTTATTCATCAGCTGATGGAAGCAAGCAGGCAGGAATTTGACGGATTTGGCCTTATTGTTTCAAGGACTGACCTGATTCCGTTCATTGAAAGTGTCATATCCGTTTACAAAAAAACGCTTGAGGATCGGTCGGTTAGAATACAGCTGGTAACCGACCTTCCATCTGTATATATTGAAGTAGATGTTATGAAGCTGGAAGTAATCCTCAATAACATCCTGTCGAATGCCGTAAAATTTGCCCCGGATAATTCCGATATCACTGTAAATATGGTGAACAATGGCGAAAAGATTATCATATCCGTTGAAGATAAAGGGCCGGGTATTGAAGCCAGGGACCTTCCGCATATATTCGAAAGATTCTACAAATCGCATAATCACCATCACCGGAATATCGACGGTTCCGGTGTGGGATTATCTATTGTAAAAGAATATGTTCAATTACACAGGGGAACGGTAACTGTTTTTTCTGATGGAATGTCAGGCACCCGGGTGGACGTTGAACTTCCGGTAAGGCAGATGGTTGGCGATTCAGCAGCCAGGGAAACTTTAATGCGTGCCGTACCGGATAAACCGGGTTTTCTTCCTCAGTTGCTGATTGTAGAGGATAATGCCGAAATACTTTCTTTTATTTCAAAAAGCCTCTCAAACCAATTCAGATGCATTACGGCACAGAATGGTAAGCAGGGACTGGAGGCTGCTCAAACGAATCTGCCAGATATAATAGTTACCGATATCATGATGCCGGTAATGGATGGCATTGAAATGTGCCGGAGGCTCAGGGAAAATGTTGTCACATCAATGATTCCTGTTGTAATGCTTACTGCAAGAGATGATAAAAACACTGAAATAATGGGATACCGTACCGGCGTGGATGCTTTTATTGCAAAGCCATTTGAGATCGGTTACCTGAGTGACAGGCTTCATCATCTGCTCATGGGACGCAACCACCTGGTGAAGAAAGCAAGACAGGAAGCTATTCTTAAGCCAAAGGAACAGGATGTAATATCAACAGATGAAAAATTGCTTTCTGTCATTACCCAGATCATTGAAAAAGAGATCACTAATCCGGATCTGAACGTTCAGGTCCTTGCTGAAAAATCAGGATACAGTTCAAAGCACCTGTACAGAAGAATCAAATTACTGACGGGTCAGACAGTGGTTGATTACATACGCAGCGTAAGGTTGAAAACAGCAGCGATGCTTCTTTCACAGAAGCGATTCACTGTTGCTGAAGTGATGTATATGGTAGGATTCACAAACCACTCTTATTTTTCAAAGCGCTTCCAGGAAAAATTCGGAAAATCGCCGAGGGAGTATGTTGAAAACTGTTGAAACGGGTTTCAATTCTCAGAACGGCACTTCGTCGGAATAATCCGGAGCACCGATGTCATTTTTACTGAAACCGTCGCCGATAATATTTTTATTCATTTTTGAACCCCTTGTGACTGCAACCGGCGCACCGGCATCCACTTCCTCAAGCGGTGAAAGGTATGTTTCCTCAAGTTCAACAAACTTGGCAAATTCATCCTTGAATTTCAGGTAAACATCACCTATGGGACCATTCCTGTGTTTTGCAAGAATTATTTCGGCAATACCGCGAAGTGAATTGCCGTTTTCGTCCTCCATCAGCCCGTATTTTTCAGGACGGTGAATGAACATTACCATATCGGCATCCTGCTCGATAGCACCCGACTCACGAAGGTCAGACAGCTGGGGCCTTTTTGAACCGGAACGGATTTCAACAGAACGGTTAAGCTGAGACAGGGCAATTACAGGTATATTGAGTTCCTTGGCAATACCTTTAAGCGAACGGGAAATAGTACTTACCTCCTGCTCGCGGTTTCCCCTTGTATCGGGTGTTCCGGTCATCAGCTGAAGATAATCTATGATAAGGATATCCACATTGTGTTGCCGTTTCAACCGCCGGGCTTTGGCCCTGAGCTCGAAGACGGATATGGCGGGAGTGTCGTCGATAAAAATCGGCGCATCTACAAGCTTCTTGATCTTATAATCGAGCTGCTCCCATTCGAAGTCGGCCAGCTTCCCGTTCCTGATTCTGTTTGAAGGAAGCTCTGTTTCGGCCACGATGAGACGGTTGACAAGCTGTAAAGAAGCCATTTCAAGAGAAAAAATGGCAACTGCACGATTATGCTCAACAGCCATATTGCGTGCCATCGAAAGAACGAAAGCCGTTTTACCCATTGAAGGACGGGCGGCTACAATCACCAGGTCGGAATTCTGCCATCCGTTTGTCATCCTGTCGAGTTTGGTGAACCCCGAAGGAATGCCGATGAGGCTGTCTGCTCTTTTGCTGGCCTCTTCAATCTGCAGAATGGCTTCCTTTATAAGTACACTTACCTTTTGCGATTCCTTCTTTATGTTACCCTGGGCGATATTAAAAAGCTCGGCTTCCGAAAAGTCAAGCAAATCATCCACATCGGTGCTTTCATCAAACGCCCTGCCCTGAATTTCAGATGAAACGCGGATAAGCTCCCGCTGAATATGCTTCTGGGCAACGATCCTCGCGTGGAATTCAACATGTGCAGCTGACGCCACACGGCTTGTAAGCTGGGTAATATATACAGGCCCTCCTACTTCATCAAGTTGTTTCTTTTTCCGGAGTTCTTCAGTAACCGTGAGAAGGTCGATTGCCCTGTTGCTTGAAGTCAGGTCAACTATAGCCTGGAATATTTTCTGATGTTCCTCTTTATAGAAACTTTCCGGTTTCAGAATATCGATAATCTGAAGGATAGCATCTTTCTCAAGCATTACGGCTCCGAGAACGGCTTCTTCAAGATCAGGCGCCTGCGGTGGAATTTTTCCGAGTTCCATTGCAACGGGATTCACTGACGGAGTGTGCGTTGGTCTTTTCTGTGCCATCATTCCTTACTTTAATTCTTCTCTTCCTTCAATATTCCGCCAAAATTAGGGAAGTGGCGCATGATAAACCGTTCCCTACGGCTGACTTTTTAAACAGGTTACAAACCTTGATTTGTTGATAAAATAATAAACGAAAAAACAGGTTAAGTTTGCTTTATTTGGTTATATTTTTAAAGTAAATCTGACCGTATGCTTTTCTTTCCAAATGCTAAAATCAACCTGGGCCTCAACATTGTCTCAAAAAGGCCTGATGGCTTTCATAATATAGAAACCATTTTCTGCCCTGTTGAGCTTTCAGATATCCTCGAATTCGTGCCATTAGCAGGGATACCATCAGGACATACAGGTTTTTCAGTTTCAGGAATCGATGTGGATTGTGAACCCGAAAAGAATCTTTGTGTAAAAGCCTACCAGTTGCTGAACAAAGAGTTTACACTTCCGGCAATCGACATTCACCTGCATAAGATCATTCCCCCGGGGGCAGGACTTGGCGGCGGTTCGTCCGACGCGGCTTTTATGCTCAAGAATCTGAATATTTTTTTTGAACTGGGATTAAATGACGATGAACTTTGCCGGTATGCATCCATACTGGGAAGCGACTGTGCCTTCTTCATAAAAAATAAAACGATGCTGGGTTATGAAAGGGGAAATGTTTTCAGCGACATCGGGTATTTTCCCGGAGACCTGAAAATACTTGTCGTTAACCCGGGAATTCATGTCAGCACAGCGGAAGCCTATGCCGGGGTGACTCCACGGAAACCTGAAAAGCCATTAAGCGAATTGATTCAATTGCCGCCTGATGTGTGGAAACGGTATATTAAAAATGATTTCGAAGAATCGATATTTAATAAGCACCCTGAAATAGCCCAACTGAAGCAGAATTTATACGATGCCGGTGCCCTGTATGCTTCCATGTCCGGTTCCGGGTCCTCGGTTTACGGGTTATTCAATGAGTTGCCGGACTTGAAAGGAAGATTTGAGGGGTATTTTGTGTGGGAGGGGAAGTTAGGCTGTTAGGCTATTAGGCTGTTAGGCTATTAGGCTATTAGGCTATTAGGCTATTAGGCTATTAGCGGGACCCTTGGGACTTATGAATTTGACCAAAATATAAAACGCCGTCAGAAATTGACGGCGTTTTTTTTCTTCGATGGTTAATCTGACTAATAGCCTAATAGCCTAAACATGCTAATAGCCTATTCAAATTCTATCATCACCGTTCCCTTGGGAATGCAATCGCCAATTGCGATATTTACGGCCTTGATTTTGCCGGCAAAGGGAGCATAAATCGTATTCATCATTTTCATGGCTTCCAATACCAGCATTTTCTGGTTGGCAGCAACAGAATCACCAGGTTTCACGGTTAATTCGCGAACGGTTCCCGGTATGAATGACTTCACTTTCTTCACGTCAGGCTTAGCCCACGGAGTACGTTTTTCATATTTCCGCGTATAACGGGTCTGATATAAATCACCCATTACGTTAAGCGGCTTCAGCGGAGTTTGTTCCTCCTGTTTCTTTTGTTCTTCTTTCATTGTGCAATCTGTTAAAATGGAGGAATACCATGTTTTTTACGGGGCAGGCTGACATCTTTTTCAACGGAAACCTCAATGGCATGCATTAAAATATTTCTCGTTTCCGACGGTTCAATAACTGAATCAATATAGCCCCTTGAAGCAGCCACATAAGGATTGGCAAATTTATCCTTGTATTCCTGAACCTTTACCTTACGCATTTCATCGGGATTTGGTGCTTCAGTGATTTCTTTTCTGAAGATAATATTGGCAGCACCCTCGGGACCCATTACGGCAATTTCGGCAGTCGGCCATGCAAATACAAAATCAGCACGCAAATGCCTTGAACCCATGGCAATATAACCGCCGCCATATGCTTTCCTGAGAATTACAGTAATTTTCGGAACGGTAGCTTCGCTGTATGCATACAGGATTTTGGCACCGTGGCGGATTACGCCGGCATGCTCCTGGTCGACGCCCGGCAAATAACCCGGCAGGTCAACAAAGGTTATAATGGGAATATTGAATGCATCGCAATAGCGGATGAAGCGTGCAGCCTTGTCTGAAGAGTCCACGTCAAGCACGCCGGCCATAACCAGCGGCTGGTTGCATACAAATCCGCAGGTTTCACCGTTGATCCGGCCGAAACCGATAACCATATTGGCAGCCCAGTTTTCCTGGATTTCAAAGAAATCGGAATTATCAGTGATGGCACGAACCACGTTCCTTACGTCATAAGGAAGTGAGGCGTCATCGGGTACGATCTCCTCAATGCGGAATGTGGATTTCGGAGACTGGGCGTTTAATTTCTGTGCCTTACGATCATTATTTGCCGGAATCAGTGAAAGCAGCTTTTTGATCTGTTCAAAACACTGCTGTTCGGTTTCTGCAAAGAAATGGGCGTTTCCTGTAATTTCGCTGTGAACCCTGGCGCCGCCGAGATCTTCCATCGAAATTTCCTCGCCCAGGACGGTTTTGATAACCTCAGGACCTGTGATAAACATCTTTGAGATATTTTCAACCACAAAAACGTAATCGGTAAGAGCCGGTGAATACACGGCACCGCCTGCACAAGGGCCAAGAATTACAGATATCTGGGGAATAACACCCGAGGACAGCGTGTTCCTGAAAAAGATCTCGCCATAACCGGCAAGTGAATTCACACCTTCCTGGATCCTTGCTCCACCTGAATCATTGATTCCAATGAGAGGTACCTTCATTTTCAAGGCGTGATCCATGATCTTCACAATTTTACGCGAATGCATAAGTCCGAGAGAACCACCGGCAACTGTGAAATCCTGTGCGAATATACAAACCGGTTGACCCGAAATGGTTCCGGTACCAATAACTACGCCATCGCCGTGCAGTACCTTTTTGGCCATGTCAAAGTCCCTGGCTTCGTGCTGCACAAACATATCGTACTCCTGGAAGGAGTCCTTATCAAGCAGGGCATTTATGCGTTCACGGGCAGTCATCTTACCCATGGCCTGCTGCTTTTCAATGGCCTTTTCGCCACCTCCAAGCTGGACCTCTTCACGCTTCTTTTTGAGTTCCTGAATTTGATTTTTAAGTGCCATGATATTTTCTTAGTTAGAAGGGAGCAAATATACTAAGTTGTTTCAAAGTTGTTTCATGTTGTTTCATGTTGTTTCAAAGTTGTTTGAAATCGTTTGAATTGAAATCGTTTGAATTGAAATCGTTTGAATGAAACCGTTAGAATTGAAATCGTTTTCAAACTTCTTTCAAACTCTTTTTCAAACTTCTTTCAAACTCTTTTTCAAACTTCTTTCAAACTCTTTTTCAAACTCTTCTTTCAAACTCTTCTTTCAAACTCTATTCAAACTTCTTTCAAACAGCGAAGCGTGAAACGGCGCAACTACCTCGGTGCGAGCCTGTATAGGAACGCAGCTACGATGGCGAAGACCACATTGGGGATCCATACGGCGATAAACGGGCTTAATGACCCGCCGATGGCAAACTGCGAGGAGAATTGCATGAAGACAATATACGAGAAGCTGATCAGCAGTCCTATTCCTAATTGCATGCCTATTCCTCCCTTAACCTTCTTTGAAGAAACAGAAACGCCTATCAGGGTGAGGATAAACGCGGAGAACGGAAACGAAAATCTCCTGTGCTTTTCAATCAGGTAGGCATCTATATTTTCAGTGCCCTGCATTTTCTGATCCTTGATAAAATGGTTCAACTCACCCAGGTTCATGGCTTCAACCGCGTTGTCGCGCCTACTGAACTCTTTGGGATCAAGGGCGATCGTGGTATCCAGGTATCTTCCCTGGGTGATCTTCTGCGATTCCCCTTCAAATTCGCGATTGTAGTAATTGATGAGACTCCACTTATTTTTGAGGGAATCCCACCTGATTTGATCCGCAAAAAGCTTCGACTGAAGTATCCCGTCCTTGAATTTTTCAATCGTAAACATCTGCCCCTTGTTTTCCTGGTTATCGAACCGTTCCATATAAATAAAAATGCCCGGTTGGATTTGCTTATGGATATCCTTCTCCCTGTAAACCCTTGGCTCACTGTGATAGTAAATGTCCTCGAAAGCCAGCTTCCGGGCATTGGCATGAGGAATCACAAAATTGTTAAGGGCAAAGGCGAATACCATCAGGGCAAAGGCGGAATAGAAATATGGACGCAGCAACCGGTTAAAACTGACCCCACTGCTTAATATGGCGATGATTTCGGTACTATAGGCCATTCTTGAGGTGAAGTAAATCACAGAAACAAAGGTGAATAGTGGGGAAAACAGTACTGCAAAATAAGGTATGAAATTCAGGTAATAGTCGAAAATGATCTTATGCAGGGGAGCTTCTTTATCAAGAAAGTCATCCAGTTTTTCAGACAGGTCGAATATCACGGCAATCAACACGATCAGCCCGATTGTGAAAAAGAAGGTTCCCAGGAATTTTTTTATAATATAGCGGTCTAATATCAGCAGTTGAGGTTTTTTCATAACCGGGTTGTGATTTTTTTTATCATCTCACTTTTCCATGGAGTGAATGTACCTTCTTTTATTTGTTTCCGTGCCTCTTCCATAAGCCAAAGATAGAAACTTAAATTATGAAGGGTAGCAATTTGCGCGCCAAGAATTTCTCCCGAGATGATAAGGTGGCGGAGATAGGCCCTTGAATACTGCTGATCGGCAAAACAGGTACTTTCAGGGTCTATCGGACTGAAATCATCTTTCCACTTGTTGTTGCGCATATTCATCACCCCGTTCCGGGTGAACAGCATGCCATTGCGGGCGTTCCGAGTTGGCATAACACAGTCGAACATATCGATACCCAGCGATATCGATTCAAGAAGGTTAACCGGTGTGCCGACGCCCATTAGGTAGCGAGGCTTATCCTGGGGAAGAATGGCCGTGACAACGGCTGTCATCTCATACATGGTTTGTTCAGGCTCGCCTACTGAAAGTCCCCCAATGGCATACCCGTCAGCCGGATAAGAGGCAATTTCCCGGGCCGAAGCCTCTCGAAGATCTTTGTAAGTGCTTCCCTGCAATATGGGAAAGAACGACTGCGGGTGACCATAAAGCGGCTGTGTTTTGTTGAAATGCTCAAATCCCCGGGCCAGCCATTCGTGTGTGAGGTTAAGCGATTTAAGAGCATCCTTGTGCTCACAGGGATAAGGAGTGCATTCGTCGAGCGCCATCATGATATCGGCACCGATGATCCGCTGGATATCCACTGTTTTTTCAGGTGTGAAAAGGTGGCGTGAGCCGTCAATGTGCGAACTGAAAGTGACTCCGTCATGATTAAGTTTCCGGATCGCTGACAGGGAATAAACCTGGTATCCGCCGCTATCGGTGAGGATGGGCCTGTCCCAGTTCATGAACTTGTGGAGCCCGCCTGCCCGGCTTAAAATTTCAAGTCCCGGCCTTAAATATAAATGGTATGTGTTCCCAAGTATGATCTGTGCTTTCAGATCTTCTGCCAACTCTCGCTGATGAACGGCTTTAACAGTTCCTGCGGTTCCCACCGGCATAAAAACAGGGGTTTCGATTTCACCGTGACCTGTAACGAGCTTACCTGTGCGGGCTCCCGATGCTAAGTCTTTCTGTATTAATTTAAATTCCATGAAATCGCCTGTTTGGCCGCAAATATATAATTTCTTAAAAAGAAAATTATTGGCAAACCGGGTATAAAACCATAAAAACTTTATTACTTTGCCGAAGCAGATTTTTATAAACCGATGTTGGCATTTTCTGATTTATTTTCTGATAACCAAGCCGTTATTGCACTGATAATACTGTTGGTTTCTTTTCTGATTCAACTTTTCTACTACCTTGGGTTCTACCTGAAATTCGTTTTATACACAAAAAATGAAGTTCCGGTTTCCAAAGAACCGGTATCCGTCATTATTTGTGCGCGCAATGAAGCGGATAACCTTGAAACTTACCTTCCGCTGATCCTGGAGCAGGATTATCCGGATTTTGAAGTAATTGTCGTGAACGACTGTTCTACAGATAATACGGAAGATGTGCTGAAGAACCTGGCAAAAAAATATTCCCGTCTCAGAACAACCACAATAAGGGAAGATAAAAAGTTTTCACATGGCAAAAAAATAGCAGTGACGCTTGGTATCAAGGCTGCCAAAAACGACAGGCTTGTTTTTATTGATGGCGACTGCAAACCTGAAAGCAACAAGTGGCTTAGTTCAATGGCCTCACATTTTTCAGAGACTACATCCATCGTTTTGGGTTATGGCGGCTACTTTACTCAGCCCGGGTTTCTGAACCGGTATATACGGTACGACACGATGATGATCGCTCTGCAATACATGAGTTTTGCATTATGGAAGATTCCTTATATGGGTGTGGGACGAAATCTTGCCTATAAGAAATCACTCTTTTATGCCGGAAACGGTTTTTCAAGGCACTTCCACCTGGCATCGGGCGATGATGATCTTTTTGTAAACGAGAATGCCACTGCCATAAACACCGAGATTGAATTTTCACCTGAAAGCCATACCCGCACCGCACCAAAGGAATCTTTTGACAAATGGTTTTTCCAGAAGAAAAGGCATTTCACAACAAACCGCATGTATAAGGCAACGCATAAACTGTTGCTCGGTCTTGAACCTGTCAGCCGGTTACTTTTCTACGCCGGGTTAATTTACCTGTTAATAGTTCCGGGTTATTGGCTCTGGGTTCTTATGCTGTTCGTACTGCGGTTGGCGATTCAGTTGATTGTTATTAAAAAAACTATGGCCAGGTTAAATGAGAAAAATTTATTATTAATTTCGTTGCTGTTTGACCTGATGTCCCTGTTCATTAATTTCGGCCTTCTGGTCACAAGCCGAACGAGACCGTCAAATTATCAATGGAAATAAACCAAAATCTATCGGAAAAAGCTCAGCGCGATTACATGCTTGTTCAGCGCGCAACTGAAGGTGATCAGCGTGCATATGCTGAACTGATGGGCCGATACAGAGATGCTATTTATTATATGCTGCTGAAGATGGTAAACAATGCCAGCGATGCGGAAGATCTTACCATTGAAGCATTCGGAAAGGCCTTCAAGAACATCACACAATACGCGCCTAATTATGCCTTTAGCACATGGCTTTTCAAAATAGCCACAAATAATTGCATCGACTTCATCCGTAAGAAAAAGGCAAGCCATGTATCTCTTGATCACAGCAACGAGGAACATGAAAAAGCCACCAAGGATATACAGGCACCCGTTATGGACCCTGAGGAAAAGCTCATCAACGAGCAAAAGATACACCTCATGCGGTCATTGGTGTCGAAGCTTAAACCGCGGTACAGGAAACTCATTGAATTAAGGTATTTCAATGAACTTTCATATGAAGAAATTGCCGAGGAACTTGAATTACCCATTGGAACCGTAAAAGCCCAGCTTTTCAGGGCAAGGGAACTTCTCTTCAATATTCTCAAGAATACAACCGGTAAAATGTAACAGGTTCATGGAGATCATCGGGAAATACTTCTCGTTATCACCTGAACAGGCCGTTATATTCGAAAAACTCGGTCCGCTTT
Source organism: Bacteroidales bacterium (assembly GCA_035299085.1). NCBI lineage: Bacteria > Pseudomonadati > Bacteroidota > Bacteroidia > Bacteroidales > Bacteroidales bacterium. The sequence goes on from DATGXG010000053.1 coordinate 40,529, forward strand.
ACACCTTCTGGAATGAACGGATCAATGTAATATCACGTAAGGATATTGAAAATCTTTATGAGCATCATATTCTTCATTCTCTTTCGATAGCGAAAATCATACCGTTCAAACCAGGAACGACCATCCTTGATGCGGGTACAGGAGGCGGTTTTCCGGGAATTCCACTGGCCATACTATTTCCTGGCTGCCGTTTTGTCCTTGCTGATTCAATTAAGAAAAAGATAACCGTAGTAAATGAAATCATCAGGGAAACTGGCATAAAGAACTGTGAAACCCGGAATATGAGGCTCGAAGAAGTGAAGGATAAGGTTGATTTTGTAGTTTGCCGGGCGGTTACAGCACTGCCTGAATTATTGAAACTGGTCAGAAAAAATATTACTGCAGGCGGACAAAATATTTTAAAGAACGGCTTGCTGGCTTTAAAAGGTGGAGAACTCGAAGAAGAACTCAGGCCGGTTAAAGAAAGATCGGTGGTATATAAGTTGAGTGACTATTTTGAAGAGCCGTTCTTTGAGACCAAAAGGATGGTTTATATCCCGTCACGCTGAGCGGTTTACTAGGAGATAATCGTCGGCACTGCCATCACAATCTCCCCGGTCATAACATCCACATATATTTTGTAATAAACCGGACCGGGAATATTGATCTCCCACGTTACCCTTAACATAATGCTTCTTTCGTCCTTAACCGGTACTATCACATTTGTGACTGCACTGCTCTCAAGATCGGATGTTTGAATTGTAACATAGAACGGTTCCCCGGCAATGCTGTAATGGACCACTGTACGGCCATTGAGTAATTCCTTTGCCTTTCCGGCAGGGACAGTGAATGCTTCGGGTATGTTTATAACGGGATACCAGTTCCCAGTGCAACTAAACATCTGCCCGTTGAAAAGATGCATGACAATCCTTGAATGAAGCACTTCCATATCGCCAACAAACTGGTTGACTGATTCAAATGACCAGCCCATGCATGTATCGGATTGCAGGCAATCTGAATTCACATTCCCGGGCAAGTTTTGTAAAGAATCAGAAAGCCCTAAAAGAGCGAAATTTTCCTTTATGAAAATATTGAAAATACGGCTTGCCTTATCTTCATCAATCGCCAGCCGCTTGTCAGGAAACGGGACACTGCGGTTTAAATCGGTTTCTTCGTAACCGCAGAAGCCGAAACTGGTTATACCGGTATACATATAGGGATTGCGTTTGGCATATGCTTCCTGGATTGGTTTAAGCTGAGTTTTATCAATAACCGGGTAAATGGAAGGATAGTCGCCAATTTTTTGCAGCGTATTATCTGCCTTTACAACATTTTTTATCTCCTCAGCAGGATCAGGAATATCTTTCTGGCAAGCAATAATTATAGCAAGAAAAGGGAATATAAGGGCAAAAAGTTTCATTTCAGGTTTATCTATATGATGTATATATAACGATCGGGGTTGCGCACAATTACCTGTTTGTTGAAATAAATCTGAAATTAATTAATCCTTGAGACATCTCACTGATAACCCATAACCATAAGTATACTTGTATATTGTGCTTTCCGATGTGATTATACACATGCTGGTAACCGATTCTGTTGATGACTTACTCCAAAAGAATCCTGCAAAAGTAAGATTATAAAAGTCCACCCACCGGTAACCGCCTGGTAATGCCTTAAATCCGCTTTCATTTGTGCCAGTATTAAAACGCCAGTGTGAAGTTCCTGTTTCCTTTAATTTTGCAGCAGAAATGCTGTCTCCACCAAGAAATTCAATGAGTTCTCGCCATTCCGAATCATTCGGAACATGCCAGCCTTTTGGGCAAAACCTTTCATCAGAAATTGCTTTGTAATTATACAAAGCTCCGTAAGGGATTTTGTTGGTGGATTCATCATTGTTATACCAACAATATCCTCCGGTAGAATCATTATTTATCCAATCATTTACATTTTTTAGATTTTCAATCGGTGTACCGTCATTATAATGAGTTACGCTGAGATTTTCAACCATCCAGGTTTGTGATCCAATTTTAACAGTGTGGTATTCATTACCATCATAATCTGTAATCAAAGAATCGTCTTCTTTACTGCACGACAAAAATGTAAACAAAAAAGACAGAAGTATAAGTATAGTTTTCATTTGTAATTAATTAATTTTTAACACATCGTACTGATAGTCCTATCTCACCGATATGAGCGCCCCAATAAATCTCTCCGCAGTCATAACTCATGCAAACTGTTGATGAGTGGTCGGATGTTCCAAACGGAGCAGCCCACCAATATCCAAAAAATCTGAGACTTCCAAAATTACCTTCATATCCCCGATATCCGCCGGGTAGTGCTGTAAATCCAGTTTCGTTTGTAACATCACTGCTTACACTTAACCAATGCGCATTGCCTGGTTCCTTTAGTTTGTTGGAAGCAATTTTTTCACCCCCTAAATACGTAAATAACTCCTTCCATTCGTTTTCTGTAGGAATATGCCAGCCTTTAGGACATAGTTTCGGGCTGCTTACTGCATAAAGATTATATAGTAAACCATAGACTTCATTGCCAACAGAATCATTGTTATACCAGCAGCAGGCTGGACCATTTACGTTATACCAATCTTCATTTTGCTTTAAAACAGGAATAGGCGTGCCGTCATTGTACCGGGTTGTTTTAAGATTTTCTGTTAACCATTCCTGGTTGCCGATTTTTACACTTGAGTATACATTGCCATCTCCATCTATAATTACATTGGAATCATCTTCTTTTTTACATGTGATGAGAAAAACAATTACGGAGAATGCCAAAAAAAAGTGTTGAAAAGTTTTTTGCTTTTTCATATAAGGTTTTAAGTTTTGTGTGATTTTAAAAATACATAAATTTTCAATCTGTCTAGCTTTGGTTTGACATGTATTAAGTGTTGAAATAAATCTGAAATTAATTTTTCAAATTTCAATACCGAAAGGAAGCGAATTTGTATTTTTACTCAAACCACAATCCTATGGAACAACTTAAGGAAGGCGACAAAGCGCCATTATTCAGAGGCAGGGATCAGGACGAAAAATGGATTGGTCTTGAAGATTTTAAGGGCAAAAAAGTAATCCTTTATTTTTATCCGAAAGATGATACTCCCGGTTGTACTGCTGAAGCCTGCAATCTGCGCGATAATTATGAATACCTTTTAGAGAAAGGATTTGCCATTATCGGTGTAAGTCCCGACAATGAAAAATCGCACGCCAAATTCAAGAGCAAATTTTATCTGCCCTTCAGCCTGATTGCTGATCCCGAAGCCAAAATCATCCAGATGTACAACGCCTGGGGTGAAAAGAACATGTATGGTAAAAAATATATGGGTGTATTGCGGTCAACCTTCGTCATTGATGAGAACGGTAAAATTCTTAAGATCTTTAAAAAAGTAGACACACATAATCACACTCAACAAATAGTTGACGAATTGGCAATTAAATAATCAATCACATTATGGCAAAAGAACAAACCATCGACGACGTTAGGAAAGAAAAACTTAAATCGCTCGAAACAACCCTCGGTAAAATTGAAAAAGATTTTGGCAAGGGTGCAATAATGAAATTGGGCGATCAGGCAGTAGTTACCGTTGGCTCAATACCCTCCGGTTCACTGGCACTTGATGTGGCCCTTGGCGTTGGCGGATATCCCCGTGGCAGGGTCGTTGAAATATTCGGTCCCGAATCATCCGGAAAAACGACACTGGCGATTCATGCCATTGCGCAGGCACAGAAGTTAGGCGGAATTGCTGCTTTCATAGATGCGGAGCATGCGTTCGACAGCACCTATGCCCTGAAACTGGGTGTTGACATTCAAAACCTGCTGATATCACAGCCCGACAACGGAGAACAGGCTCTTGAAATAGCCGATCACCTGATCCGTTCGGGTGCCATTGATATAATCGTAATCGATTCCGTTGCCGCACTTACTCCCAAAGCTGAAATCGAAGGTGAAATGGGCGATTCGAAGCTCGGTCTCCAGGCCCGTCTTATGTCACAGGCTCTCAGAAAGCTTACAGCAACCATCAGCAAAACCAATACCTGCTGTATTTTTATCAACCAGCTGCGTGAGAAAATCGGCGTCATGTTCGGCAATCCCGAAACGACGACCGGTGGTAATGCTTTGAAATTTTATGCATCGGTACGCCTGGATATCCGTAAGGTAAACCAGATAAAAGAAGGTGAAGAAGTATTCGGAAACCGCACCAAGGTAAAAGTTGTAAAGAATAAGCTGGCTCCTCCTTTCCGCAAAGCCGAATTCGATATTCTTTATGGTGAAGGCATTTCACGCACAGGTGAAATTATTGACCTTGCCACCGAACTTGAAATCGTAAAGAAAAGCGGTTCATGGTTCAGCTACGGTGAAACCAGGCTCGGCCAGGGTCGTGATGCGGTAAAACAGCTGATAGCCGACAATCCGGAATTATCAGAAGAGATTGAAAAGAAGATTGTTGAGAAATTGAAGTAGCAATCAAGGCGCGTCATTGCGAGGAGGTTCTTTGCAGCGCAGTACCTGTGCGGGCAGATTGCTTTGTCACATTGCACCCTGCTATAATCAATTATGATTCATGTTCCTCGCAATGACGGGGGCAACTAAAACCCTACCCTCGCCCTTACACAAACCTGGCCGGTACCGGCGAGTTTGCCTTCTACATCATATATAATGCCATCGGTATCGTTGCGTTGCGTTCGCAATTCAACGCTATCGCCGGCTTTTACTTCATGTTTATATTCAATAGCAAAAGAGACAGGGGGTTTCTGATCAAGCACATCTTCATCCAGCACATCAAAGATCCACTCGGCATACCGGGCATTGTTCACATGCCGGTTCTGATCAAGATCGCTGAAAACAGCCTGTCTCAACTTAAATGATTCGGATTCAACACCCGAAAAACCGTCAGCCGGCATTACCATGGAATGCCTTCCCTGGTTCTGGTTTAACACCTCCTCATTCAGATGAAACACTGTCGGCCGCCTTGTATTCAAATCCAGTAAAATCCACCATGAAGTTGCCGTGACAAGTGTATTTTCCCCATCATCCATCCTGTAATCCCTGCGGAAGAAGATCCTTTCAAGTCCGAGCGGCCAGGTTTCGGCAAAAAATTCGGTTCCCCATGCCGGAGTTTTGTGAATTGTCATGAATAACTTTGAAAGTACCCACACTCTTCCTGTTTCATGCATAAAATGGTAGCCTGCATCCAGGTGGGTGGCGTGTTTATTCGCAATTTCCTGGAAATAGCTGCAAATACTGCTTATGCGCATCCGGGCATTCAGCCCGATATCATAAGAGCGGACAGTGAATTTTTCCCGCCAGACCGGCAGGTAGGTTTTCGTTTGCATGGGTGCCAAAAAACACTACCCTTCAGGAGCCGTGGCTGCCTGAAGGGTAGAATTACATATAAACAGGTATATGTTATGCAGGATGAATGGACTCGGTGGGGCAAACATCAGCACATGCACCGCAATCGATGCATTTATCAGGATCAATTTTATAGATGTCGCCTTCACTTATTGCTTCCGAAGGGCATTCAGCAATGCAAGTGCCACATGCACTGCAATCATTACTAATTACATAAGCCATAAAGAGATAATTTATTCGTTTATGGGGCCAAATTTAATTCTTTAATTTAAATCGACAATAAAAAAGCGGTTAGGTTTTTTAACGGCGTAGATTCATCACGTCTCTGAAGAATGTTGTCTTGAATGTCAGGCCCTTATGGTTTTCCAGATCATCCTGGCTCCCAGGAAAATAATTAGCAGACCAAACATAATCTTTAACGGTCGCTCAGGGAGCCTTAATGCCAACAACGAACCAAAATAACTTCCGGCAAAAAAAGCAAGTATAATGATTATCCCAAGCTTGAAATTAACATAACCTTGCCGGTAATAATTGATTACGGCGAATAAGCCAACGGGAAACAGTAATACGAGTAAGCTTGTTCCCTGCGCTTCATGTTGCGATAATCCCAAAAAGAATACAAGGGCAGGTATCATAATTATCGCGCCACCCACTCCCATCAAACCTGAAATAACCCCTGCCGTTAGTCCGATCAGTACCAGGGTAATGATTTCAGAAGCAGTCATAATTCCGGATGATTAGAAATCAAGACTTGTTGAAAAGTAGAATACATAAGGCAGTATTGTCCTGTTTTCGATTCCCCATGCCCAGTCGAATCTCACAAAATATCCCAGCAACTGGGTGTGGATTCCGAAACCGTAGCCTGCAACAATCGGCGGCCTGTTGGCATCGATTGTGATTGTAATCGGTCCCTGCTCAACAATATCGTGATCGTATGCATTCCGGCTCGACCAGGGAGTTGCACCCGACCATGCCGATCCTACGTCAAAGAAACCTACAATCTGGAAATTTTCAAAGAAGCTTTTGCTCAGCGGGTAGTTGGCCAGGTATTTAAATACAGGGAAACGGATTTCACTGTTGAAAACAGCAAAACTGTTACCATTCCTTATATTCTGCGAAAATCCACGCATGTTGGTTCCGACAGCCTGAAAGGCGTAATTCTGCTTTTTATCAATGGGGATTTCGCTGAAAGGCTTGAACGTAGGAGTGCGACCCGAAAGATTGATCCAGTTGTCAACTCCTCCAAGGTAATAAATAATACGGCTATTGCCTTGAGAGGTGCTCCATGCAAAGCGGTTAGCCCAGATAAGGGTACGGTGCAACCGGGTGTAATTCCGGATATCCGCTCCCAGCACAACCAGTTCATACATGTTTTTATATACCTGTTCCTGCACTTCAGCGAAAAGTTTATAGCGTGTGCCTGAATAAAGGTTCATTCCGAGCGAACGGGTATCATCATGAATAAACTCAAATTTTAATCCAACCCAGTGCTTGTAAATATTAGGCTCTTCAAGATACGTGTCATTGGTTGAAAGGAATACCGTCCGGTCATTCCTGTATGAAACGGTGGTGGCAAATGACTTCACCTGTGTAAGCGGATATCTTAATATTAAGGATAACTGGTGCGAATGGGTTTTGATCTCGAAATCGCCTTTGTCACCGGTTCCGGCATTCCGGAATGCTTCACGGTGGAAGACCAGTTGTTTGTCAAGCCTTTTCTTCAGGTTTTCAACACTTAAAAGGTATTCATTGGCATCCAGGTCGGGTGACATCCTCACTCCTCCTGTAAGTTTATAGTCCTCGAAAAGATCATTGGCACCGATTTTCATCAGCACGTTAAGTCCGGGATTAAAGTAAAAAGCACCACCAGTAAAGGCCTGGTAGGATGCATTCAGAAAATTGAAATCGACCTGTGTAACCAGACTGTTTTGGTAAAAAACAGGGCGGTAAAGTCTTATCTTGGGACGCTTTTCGGAAGTTGTATCCACGGCAACCTCCATCTGTTTTTCAGCCAGTTTTTCGTTGTAGGCATTTATTTTTTCTACCTCGAAAACATACTTGTTCACATCAATTACATTGGTTCCAAGCTTGATTGTATCATCGTCAGTGATGATCGTATTATCGGAAAGATCAGCTATAGGGATCACTTCTTTCTTTATATTGCTGATACTGTCTTTTGCCTCAAGCATTTTGATCCTGTTCTTATGCGACTGTGTAACCTCAACGTTTCCGGTAACAGGCTGTTCATCATTCAACGGGTAATGATAAATGTTGTACCGGCCCTTGTTGTAAATGATATCGGCCACATTTCCTGAAGCCAGCATGTAATCCTGTTCAATAATATTTCTTGAATACTGCGTGAGTGGTGCTGTTTCAGCAAAGTAGCGATAATGAACGGCGGTGTCAACGGCACTCACCGTACTGTCAAATTTGGACACATAGCGGTTCATGATTCCCGAATTATCAGAAAGCTGGATAAACCGGTTATGCTTCACCTCAGCAGGGTACGATTTATTTGAAAAATCCTTGTTGCTGACCCTCATGAGCACATCACCTCCGCTTTTCAGATCGTAGATAAAAAGGTCCATCACCGGGGCGCGCTCACTGCGGCCAATAGCGGCGCTCAGTGTGTCGGAAAGACGGTTGGAGCTGAAGATGATCTTGCTGTCATTATCAATGTAACGCGGTTCCAAATCGTCGGCAATATCATCTGATATCTGCCGGTGAGTGGAAGAAGCCAGGTCATACGTGTAAATATCGGTCCTGCCGTTCCGTGTTCCTGAAAAAACGAAGGCAGTCCCTTCCTGATTAAATGAAAAATCGAGCACCTTGTCGAAATACAGGAAATTACGTACCGTAAGCTTTTTCTCGCCCAGATTATAGTAATACAATTTAAGTCCGCCCTTTTCCTCCGTTATAAAAGCGATATAGCGGGCCGAGGGATGCCATGCCAGTACCGGGTAGCTGTAATCGGTAATCTGGTCAAGGCGGTATTCATGCCTGAATATGCGTTTTCTTTTGCCATTCTTCAGGTTCATGAGCCAAATTTTGTAAAGGCCACGGTCATTTGTAACATAGGTAAGATAGTTTCCGGTTGGACTGATCCTCACATGTTCGTACACCACATCCTTTTTGGTACGTTTCAGCAATTTGCCCTGGGCCGGAACTGGCTGTTGGTCCTTGTCGCCCGTGAACATGCTCATATAGTACCCTGTCCAGTCGAATGTAAGTTCCTTGAGTTTTAAGCCCAGCACATTGGAAAAGCCTGTTTTGATTGACTTGCTTACACTGGTTAGGTATATTATGCTTGGTATAACCGATTCACCGTAGGTGTCGGAAATATACTTCCAGAATGAATGACCGGCATAAACGGCGTCATTGCCTGTAAGCCGGTTAAATTTGTCCCATTTGCCGTTAACAATCCCGTCCTTTACGCGGTTCTCCGTTTCAATGTCCCACTGCCTTGAAAGGTAAGCCACAAGACCCTCACTGTACCAGGCTGGAATATTGGATAGTGTGGCATTGGCCACATTGTCGATCAGGTCCGTGCCATTGATCATTTCATTAATAACAATCCGTGTAACGGCAGCGGTTATCTGGATATCCAGGTCGTCATAATTGCCTTCGAAATACAGAAAAACCTTGTTGCGGTTTACATTGGTTGTCCCGCCTATATTATAGTCGTCTTTGCCTGTAACCAGCCCGATATTGCTCTGTCTGAAATCGCTGAGCTTATTGTATACAATAAAAAGAATTCTTTTTTCAAGTGTATAATCGAAGAAAGCTTCAACCCTGGGGATAATCTGGGCGGCGTAATCCGAAGTGTAATCGGCCAGGTTCTTTCCGTCTTCGTTGAAATACACATCATATTTCTCATACCGGTAGAACGACCAAACGAACTCATTATACTGAACCCGGTTCTTCCCAAAGCTCATCTGATGGCCGTTGTAAAACTGGGAGAAACAGGCGGCAGAAATAGTCGCAAAAAATAACAGCAAAAAATGCTTTCTTACCATATCCGTTAAATAGCTGAACCAGTTATCTGATCAAACCAGGTTATAAAATTAGTCTATTTCCTGAAAAAATTAAATGACAGGGACATCAGGAATTAAAAAACAACGAAATAAGCAAAAGGGCAAAAAAAAATCAGGAATAAGTCATTCCTGATTTATAATTTAGTAAGACCTGTCAGAGTCGAAGACCTGTCAGAGTCTGGTCCTTTAATCAAGACCTGACAGAGTCTTGATCACTTTATTCCTTAAGCTTTATCATTACTACCCAGTACATTCAGAATCTTGTGTTTGTAAAGATCTTTCAGTTTATCGCGAGCCGGGCCGAGGTAGTTACGGGGGTCGAATTCACCCGGTTTTTCTGCAAAAACCTTACGGATAGCAGCTGTCATGGCTAAACGACCGTCGCTGTCGATGTTAATTTTGCAAACAGCCGATTTTGCAGCCCTGCGGAGCTGGTCTTCTGAAATACCTGCCGTATTTTCCATTTTACCGCCGTATTTATTGATTTCGGCAACGATATCCTGGGGAACTGAGGATGCACCGTGTAACACGATCGGGAATCCGGGGATGCGTTGTTCACAACCTTCGAGAATGTCGAAACGCAAAGGAGGAGGAAGTTCACCCGGTTTTACCTTGAATTTGAAAGCACCATGTGAAGTACCAATTGAAATGGCCAGTGAATCAACACCGGTTTTCTTAACGAAATCTTCAACTTCTTCGGGACGGGTATAGGAAGAATGTTCTGCTGAAACTTCATCTTCGATTCCTGCAAGCACTCCTAATTCGCCTTCTACAGTAACATTATGCTGATGGGCAAACTCAACAACCTGTTTGGTAAGCCTTACATTTTCTTCATAGGGGAAATGAGATCCGTCGATCATAACAGATGAGAAACCGGATTCAATACATGACTTGCAGGTTTCAAATGAATCACCATGGTCAAGGTGGAGCACAATAGGAATAGCATAGCCAAGTTCTTTGGCGTATTCTACAGCGCCTTTTGCAAGGTACTGAAGAAGTGTCTGGTTGGCATATTTCCGAGCACCTTTTGAAACCTGGAGAATAACAGGTGATTTGGTTTCAACACAGGCACTGATGATTGCCTGAAGCTGCTCAAGATTGTTAAAGTTAAAAGCCGGGATGGCATAACCGCCTTTTACGGCTTTCGCGAACAGTTCTTTTGAGTTTACTAAACCTAATTCTTTATAGTGTAACATAATGTGTTATTTTAATTTATTGGCTGCGCAATTTAGTTCATTTCGACTTAGCTGCAAAATATTTTGGGAAATTTTGGGCTATTGAAGGACGATTCTTTATTTTTATAAGAAATCTGAGAATATATATGAAAGGCACTAATACAGGTACGTTCCAGAAAAGGTTAAAGCTGTTTGATTCAACAGCAATTGTTACGGGATCTATGATAGGATCAGGCATTTATATTGTGAGTGCCGACATTGCCCGGAACGTGGGAGCCCCTGGCTGGCTTTTGCTTGTGTGGCTGGTTACCGGAGTTCTTACAATAATTGCAGCAATGACTTATGGTGAACTATCATCGCTTATGCCTCATGCGGGAGGGCAGTATGTTTTCCTTAAAGATGCCTACAATCCGCTTACGGGATTTCTGTACGGATGGGCAGCATTTCTGGTAATACAGGGTGGAACCATTGCCGCAGTGGCCATGGGATTCGCAAAATTCACCGGGGTTCTTTTCCCCTGGGTTGCCGAAAAGCATATCTGGTTTTCATGGCATTCGCTGAGTTTTTCAACGGTTCATATTGTGGCTATTGGTTCGATCATTCTCCTTACATTCATAAATACACGGGGAATTCAATTCGGAAAAATAATTCAGAATATGTTTACCTCCACAAAGGTCGGTATCCTGCTGATCTTTATTCTCCTGGGCTTATTTGTGGCACGCAGCAACCAGGCAGTGGAGCTCAACGGCAGGATATTCTGGACAGGCATGACATACGAAGGCAATCTTCTGACTGGGATCAGTCTGATTATAGCTATAACAACGGCCATGGTAGGTTCCCTGTTTTCTTCCGATGCGTGGAACAATATTACATTTGCCTCGGATGAAGTGGTCAATCCCCGCCGCAACCTGCCGCTGAGTCTTGTTTATGGCACCATTACAGTAAGCCTGATTTATTTTCTCGTCAACATTGCTTACCTGCAGGCGCTTCCTTTGAGAGGGGACATCCACGGAGCCGATGCGCTGAACAGGGGAATCCAGTTCGCAACCGAGGACCGTGTAGCCACAGCCGCAATGGAAGGCATATTGGGTGAAAATGCGGCTATTGTGATGGCGATCCTGGTGATGATCTCGACTTTCGGATGCAACAACGGGATCATCCTGGCAAGTGCCCGTGTGTATTATGCCATGGCGGTTGACGGACTCTTTTTCAAAGGAGCGGGCCACCTGAATTCGAAAGGTGTACCGGCCAGGGCGCTGGTGATACAGGCTATATGGACTTCCCTTCTCTGCCTCTCGGGAACATACAGTGATTTGCTCGATTATGTGGTATTTACAGTCCTTATATTTTATATACTCACCATTCTTACCGTATTCATTTTCCGAAAGAGATACCCTGACAGGGAAAGAGCATACAAAGCACCCGGGTACCCGGTTTTGCCTGTTATTTACATTATTCTCGTCCTGTTTATCATGGCGGTTGTCGGGTATACAAAACCTGTTTTCACCTTGCGTGGATTGGCCATTGTACTGATTGGTGTACCGGTGTATTTTGTGTGGCGGAGGAGAAGATAGCGCGTCATTGCGAGGAGCAAGACAAATCATTGATTATAGCAGGAGCGTTTGTCGACGAAGCAATCTGCGCGAACAGGCAGGGCATAGCCAAGAGATGAATTTAACTGAATTCTATTTTACGCAGTACTATTGGCTAAGTTCTTCCTGTGCCGGCAGATTGCTTCGTCGCAATACATACTTCTATAATCAATATAAAATCAAGCTTCTCGCAATGACGAAACTCCTAAACTCCTAAACTCCTAAACTTCTAAACTACTACAGGCTGCTCATCAGCGGTTCATCCACCGGTTGCTCCACAACACGGATATTTTTCCACTTACCGCTGTGATACCTTAATATAAGGAACACGCAGAAAACGAGGAAGAAGATGATCAGCCCAAGCCAACCTGCCACTGCAGAACCGTTGAAGACTTTCAGGATGAGGAAAACAACCGGCAACATGGTCCAGTGAGCACATACCGAGATCAGCATAGTGAAATGGGTGTCCCCGGCACCCCTTAACGCACCCACAATGGCAACCATGATGGCTTCTGCAAGCACATATAATGAAGCCAACCGGATCATTGATGCCGCAATCGGAACAGCCTGGTTAAATACGTCAACCGGAACTTCAGGCCTGAAAACAAGAACAAGGGCATTCGGGATTGTAAGGAACAGCGCAAGAATGACAACCGAATAGAATATGCCGGTTTTTATACCCGACATGGCTGCACGGTGGGCAGTGTCAGGATCTCCGGCACCCATATAACGGCCGACAAGGCTCGTAACGCCAATTTCGATTCCTAGCAGAGGAATAAAAGACACTAGGTCCCAATTGAACATTATGGTACTTGCCGTTGCCACCACATTGCCCTCGGAATCAAAAACAAAGATCAGGGCTGTAAATGCGAGGAAATTCATGAAGAACTCAAGCCCGGCAGGGTAGCCGAAATGTAATAATTTCCGCATCACACCCCAGTTAAAACGGAATGAACCGGATATGCCGAATTCCCTGTTATTCTTCCTGCCAAGATAAACGACAGCAAGTACGAAAACTCCGCAGAATCCTCCGATCACTGTGGCCAGCGCAGCACCGCTGACTCCCATCTGCGGGAAACCGCCTTTCCCGAAAATCATTAAGTAATCCAGCACCACATTAACAACCATAGCAGTGAGATTGGCAACCATAACGATTTTTGTGCGACCGATTCCCGAGAAGTAGCAACTGAGGCAGTTTCTTAGAATTCCGGCGATGGATCCGAAAATAACAATGTTAAAATACTGAACCTGGAAGCCAAGTTGGGCAGCCGGCAGCTTTGAAAATGCAAAAAAATGATACATCAATGGCTTAGCCAGCAGAATAATCGGGTAAGCCAGCAGGGCAATAATGAAGGCCTGGGTGGCGGCAACCGGACCCATTTTTTTCTGTCCCGCCCCGTAATACTGTGCAACAAGCGCCGTGGTGTAACCGGTAAGGCCAATAAAAAAGAAGGTCATGAGTTGCATGGCAATTCCTCCTCCCATGGCGGCGTTCATTTGCTCGGGACCCAGCTTTGAAAGGAAAAGCCTGTCGGTGAAAGTCATTACCCCGTCACAGGCTGTAGAGATAATCATGGGAAAGGCGATGGCCAGTAATTCGGCCGTCCCGCCCTTTGTTTTGTCGGTAAAGAAATTTTTGAATGTCATGGGTTTTAGTAACGTAATCGCAGCAACTTTGGGTGATTGATGCAACAAATTTGTGCAAAAATAAAGAGTTTATGCGGTTTTCAAAAACGCTCGCCCACTAAATCACAATTCTGGGAAGTCTTTTGAATGGATTCAACCGAATAACCTTTTGTTTTAAGCTCCTTCAGAATCTCTTTGTAGAGAGTCGACGGCATATAGGCATCCCTGTAGAGGATTCTGATCTTACCCTGCTTCTGCTTGCTCACAACGGCCCAGGTATAGTCCTTGTCGACCATTATAATATAATAAGAAGATGAGAATGGGCTTATCTTCAGTTGTAAATTGCGTGAACCGTCAACCGGGTATCCCCTGCTTCCGGATTCAATCATTTTCGATTTTCCGTTTTTGAAAACGATGCAACGGTCAATCATTTCCAAACGACCATTTAAATACTCGTAATCAGCAGTTGTACAATGACAGTCTTTTGAATTCCCGTTACTTACAGTGGCAATTTCGTACCACTTACCCGAATATTTTTCCATATCAACACTGTCTGAAGTGAAAAGCGCCTGGCTATTGGCTTCAGCAGCTGACCACATGAAAATACATGCCAGAATGAATCGGCTATCCATTTTCAGGTTTTGGCGGGATGGAATTCAGGGTCTAATTTATTAAATACCTTCGACTTTTTTTTTACCTTTGCAGCCCAATTTTACTTCTGAATGAGAGATATCCGAAATGTGGCTATAATTGCGCACGTTGATCATGGAAAGACAACGCTTGTAGACAAGATCCTGGTTCAAACCCGGTTTTTTAAGGAATATGAGAACCCGGGAGAACTGGTGATGGACAGTAATGAACTGGAGCGCGAACGAGGGATTACGATTTTAGCCAAGAATGTATCCGTTATATATAATGACGTAAAGATCAATATTATTGACACACCCGGTCACTCCGATTTCGGTGGTGAGGTGGAACGTGTTCTGAATATGGCCGACGGGGTGCTGCTGCTTGTGGATGCTTTTGAAGGCACCATGCCTCAAACCCGTTTTGTTTTACAGAAAGCGCTCATCCTGGGTCTAAAGCCGATCGTGGTGATCAATAAAGTAGACAAACCCAATTGCCGGCCCGAAGAAGTGCAGGAACAGGTGTTTGAGCTGATGTTCAACCTGAACGCCAATGAAGACCAGTTAAACTTTCCGACCATTTACGGTTCTGCCAAACAGGGATGGATGTCGGCCGACTGGAAAAACCCCACTTCCGATATTACGGCCCTGCTGGATGCCATTCTGCAGCATATTCCGGCACCGAAGAAAATTAAGGGAAGTCCCCAGATGCTGATTTCGAACCTCGACTACTCAAATTACCTTGGTAGGATAGCCATCGGCCGTTTACACAGGGGCGAGCTCAACGAGAACATGAACGTTTCGCTTGTAAAGAGGGACGGCAGTGTGATCCGCACAAGGATCAAAGAATTGTCGGTTTATGAAGGGCTTACTTACAAGAATGTTCCGAAAGTTGAATGCGGTGATATCTGTGCTCTGGTGGGAATTGAAGGTTTCAACATCGGTGATACCATAACGGAAGTTGAAAACCCGGAAGCCCTTGAATCTATCAGTGTGGATGAGCCTACAATGAGTATGCTTTTCACAATCAATGATTCGCCGTTTTACGGGAAAGAAGGAAAATATGTCACATCAAGGCATTTAAAGGACAGGCTGGAAAAAGAACTTGAAAAAAATCTGGCACTACGAATAGAGCCATCGGGATCAGCCGATTCATTCATTGTTTACGGAAGAGGTGTGCTGCACCTGTCGATCCTGATAGAAACCATGCGACGTGAAGGATATGAATTACAGGTAGGCCAGCCGAAAGTTATTATTAAAAGCATTGCCGGCGAGCCGTGTGAGCCGGTTGAGGTGCTGTATATCGATTTGCCCGAGGAATATGCAGGCAAGGCTATTGAAATGGTATCATCCCGCAGGGGCCAGATGCTGACAATGGAAAGAAGGGGCGACAGGGTGCATCTCGAATTTGACATTCCTTCGAGGGGAATTATCGGCCTCAGGAGTAATTTACTCACAGCCACAGCAGGTGAGGCAGTAATGTCGCACCGGTTCAAGGATTTTGAACCGCTCAAGGGCGATATTGAAAGGCGTATCAATGGTTCGCTGATAGCCATGGAAACCGGTATTGCTTACGCGTATGCCATCGATAAATTAAGAGATCGCGGAGTATTCTTTGTGGATTCACAGGAAAATGTGTATGCCGGCCAGGTAGTCGGAGAACATTGCCGGGGCGGCGATCTGACAGTGAATGTAACGAAATCGAAGAAACTTACCAATATGAGGGCTTCAGGAAGCGACGAAAAGGTTAAGCTTATACCTCCCGTGCGCTTTAGTCTTGAAGAAGCTCTCGAATACATACAGGAAGACGAATATGTTGAAATCACTCCTCAATCCATTCGTCTCCGTAAAATCCTCCTCAGCGAACATGACCGCAAAAGAGCAGGGAAAGCGGTTTTAGGGGTATAGAGGTTTAGGGGCGCCTGCCCGGACGTCTTTGCGAGGAGCGATCCTGATCAATGATAACCCCGGGATCACGCTTTGCAACGTCTTTCCTGTGCGGGCAGATTGCTTCGTCGACATTTAATTCTGCAATAATCAAAGATTTGCCATGCTCCTCGCAATGACGTGCTTTTTGCATCCAGCATCCAGCATCCAGTATCCAGTATCCAGCATCCAGTATCTTTTACTTCAACCCCCTTTTTATTACCCAATAATCCATATTTTACTTATTTTTATATCTTCTACCCATATTTTTTAGGGGTATTCTTTATTTTTTTATCCTTTTTTATTTGCATATCCCATTTTTTTCATACATTTGTCCCAGGAAAAATATTTAACCATCTGCTACTATGAAAGGATTATTTAAACGATGTATGATTAGTGCCGGCGTTTTGCTGTTTTTCGCCACCGGCTCTATTTTTGCTGCGGACGCTGTACCTATTGATACAGGAGTCACAGCATGGATGCTTACTTCAACAGCATTAGTTCTGTTAATGGTTCCCGGACTAGCCCTTTTTTACGGCGGTTTGGTGAGAACCAAGAATGTACTGGGAACCATGATGCACAGCTTTGTTGCCATGGGAATTATGGCTATTCTATGGGTATTGGTGGGTTATTCCATGAGTTTCGGATCTAATGTGCTGGGCGGATGGTTTGGATGGAACAAGGACTATTTCATGCTCAAGGGTATTGATGAAACCATTACATCGGCCGGAATTCCCGAATATGTGTTCACTATGTTCCAGGGTAAATTTGCCATTATCACTCCTGCTCTTATAGCAGGCGCATTTGCAGAACGTGTTTCCTTTAAAGGTTATGTTGTTTTTATCGCCCTGTGGGGATTGCTTGTATATAATCCTTTATGTCACTGGGTATGGGCCAGCGATGGTTTCCTATTCAACATGGGTGCCAAGGGAGCCATAGACTTCGCCGGAGGTACCGTTGTTCATATTGCATCAGGCGTCAGCGGTCTTGTAGCAGCTTTATACCTGGGATCCAGGAGAGGCCATCCCAAAACGGCTTTTGCACCCAGCAACCTGGTGATTACAATGCTCGGAGCAGGATTGTTGTGGGTAGGCTGGTTTGGATTCAACGCTGGAAGCAGCGTGGGAAGCGGACTTTTAACGGCACAGGCTTTGACAGCCACCCAGGTCGCTGCTGCATCCGGTGCAATGGCATGGATCGTTATTGAAGCACTCCACCAGGGAAAATCAACCGCTCTTGGGTTTGCATCAGGTATACTGGCAGGACTTGTAGCTGTTACGCCTGCAGCAGGCGTGGTTCAGCCGGCCGGAGCCATGGCACTCGGAGTTGCCGCCGCCGGTGTATGTTACGGAACCATTCTTCTTAAAAACAGGCTTGGTTACGACGATAGCCTTGATGCCTTTGGAATTCACGGAATAGGTGGTATTGTAGGTTCTCTTTTACTTGTGTTCTTTATTCGCAACAGTTGGATGAAAGATGCAGCAACAGCGGCAGGCGGTTCATGGTCGGTTTGGCAGCAGCTCGGTGTTCAGGCAGCAGCCGTTGGAATTGCCGTGGCATATGCAGCCATATGTACCTATGTGCTTATCATTCTCGTGAATAAACTGGTCGGCTTCCGTGCTTCAACCGAAGCTGAAATGCAGGGACTCGATTACTCCTATCATGGTGAGCAGGGTTATGGCATGTTGAATCCCCGCTAATATTTAACAGTAAATAAAAATATACAGTCATGAAACTGATAACAGCAATTATACGGGAAAACAAGCTCGACCAGGTACGAGAGGCCCTTATTGAAGCAGAAATTACACGAATTACGGTAAGCAGGGTTTCCGGTCACGGTCAGCAGCTTAAGGAGGAGATATACAGAGGTTCAAAAGTTATCCCTAATCTGATCCCGAAAACAAGAATCGATATAGCCGTAAATGATAGTTTTGTCGATATTACTGTCGACACCATTATAAAAGCAGCACGATCGAACCATGAAGGAGAAGTGGGAGACGGTAAGATTTTTATCACTCCGCTTGAAGAATGTATAAGGATCCGGACAGGTGAAAGGGGAGGTAAAGCAATATAAAAGTTTCTGTAGTAGTTCTAGTTTTAAGGGGTAAGTTTAATTTGAGGACCGGGCGGGCATTTAAAACCCGCCCGTTTTCTTTTTAGTTTCTCATTTCACTTACCGGTCTTATTTTTTCAAGGGTTCTTACATTGGTTGAAGGATTCTGAAATACTTCCAGTTCAAATTCAGGCAGAATAGCCAGCAAATGATCAAACAAATCCGATTGCACTTCCTCATAAACAAGAGCTTCAGTGCCTTTAACAAAAGCAATGATTTCAAGGGGAATTCCTAATTCGGTCGGTTGCAGCTGTCGCACCAGCATAGGCAGTTTATGGTTCAGTTGCGGATGGTTCCGTAATATTCCCACGATGTATTTCCTGAAAAGAGTGATATTGGTAAGTTCACTTTCATGCAACAGGGAAACATTTTCCTGTTTTTTCTTTTTATCCTGGTGTTCAAGAAATTCACCCAGTGTTTTAATGCCTCCTACCCTGGCCAGCAATCCCGGAGTGCAGAAAGTAACAGTTTTCATGTCAATATTCAGGTATTTTTTGAACCTTCGTGCTGATTCTTCCTCTGTTCCCCTCCAGTTGATAAACGAATCCGATACCATGGTGTAAGTGGGTATAGTTGTTATGGTTTTGTCGAAATTCCTTACTTTGACCGTGTTCAGTGTAACCTCAATTACATTCCCATCGGCGCCATATTTCTGCATGGTAATCCAGTCACCTATCCTGAGCATATCATTGGCTGACAGCTGAACGCTGGCAACAAAGCCAAGTATTGTATCCTTAAAAACCAGCATGAGTACTGCCGCTGCGGCACCCAGACCGGTAATCAGCTTATGCGACGGGGTGTTGGTAAGAATCGATATGATTGAAATGGCTGCAATAAAGTAAGCCACAATCTGTACAATCTGTGTAAAGCCTTTTATTGATTTTCCCTGGGCAGCCGGCAGAGTGCGATATATTTCATTCACCCCTTTAAGGAAGGCGTTTATGGCCATAATGGTAATAACAATCATGTAAATGCTGAGCGCTTTCTGGGTTAAACCCATAATGACCTTATACTGGAATAAAACATGGCCTACGCTGAACCATAGAACCAGTGCAGGAGCCAGGTGGGCAAGCTTGTTTAATACGTTTTTTTCAAGGAGAATATCATCCCATACCGTCTTGGTTTTGGCTACCATACGCGATATCACCACAATAATGATGCGTTTTGTAACAATATCAGCCAACCAGGCAAGAATAAGAATATTCAGGATACCAAAAACTATATTGATCGCGTTAGCCTGGGATTGTGAAAATCCCCAACCCTGGAGGAGTTCCTGTAAATCGAAAAGAAACCTGAGACGGGTGTTTACCGAAAGATTCATATGTTTAAATTTTGCCGCAAATATAATATATCCTGTACCAGCCGAAGCCTATGCAAAAAAATAAATCCGGTCGCGGAAACGACCGGATTTAACTGTGATGTCAGATAACCCGTATTTTTAGTCTTTTACTTTCCTGGCCACAAAATAGGAGGAAACCAAACCGGCACCGGCAAAAAGGAAAATCATTGACATATAGGCAACCGGCTCCTCAAGCCTTGTTGAAACGGTAAGAATATTTCCTACCAACACGCCAATGCCGCCGCCCATAAATAACATACCGAGCTTGATTGAAAATTTCTTAAATACGTTAACCGGTTCTATTTTAAAAATAGAAGCATCGGCATTTTTCTCGATGAGGGCCAACCTTTCACGGTTCCGGGTAGTGAAATAGAAATATGCAACTCCAAAAATGGATCCGAAAAATGTCAGGAAAAACATCACTGCTGTAAATCCTTCGTTCATAGCTTTAAATTTTAAGTGTGAGTGATTTTATTTGTCTGAACTTTTGACGCCTGCATGGTTGAGGTGGTTACAAATATTTGAAAAAAATTTAAAAGAGACCGTCATTTAACTAGCCCTGGCCTTCAGGCCGGGGTAAGGGTTACACTACCCACCATGTCAAGGGCTTGAGCTTTATCCGGTATAATGACGCTAAAGACGGGTGCATTTTTTATCTGATGTCCCCGGCCTGAAGGCCGGGGCTACTCCCCTTTCCAATTCCGCAATTCACCGATAATCCGGCGGAAAATACCGAAATATTTGAAGTACCTTTGTAACCAAACGGTACCTTTGAGCGTCAATACTACAAATGATTTATTTGGAAGACACACAGGTAATCAATCGCATCCTTGCCGGAAATACAAGGGAATACGAGGTGCTGGTTAACAGGTATAAAGACCTGGCATTCACAATAGCATTCCGCATTCTGAATAACCGCGAGGACGCCGAAGAAGCTGCACAGGACTCATTTATTAAGGCATTCCGCGGACTGAGCAGTTTCAGGAAGGATTCAGGATTTTCAACCTGGCTATACAGGATCGTATACAATACGGCTGTATCAAAGAAACGTCTGAAAAAACAGATATTTCAGAATATTGATGAGTTGCCGTTATCCGACCTGACCGATGCACCCAAATATGACTTCGATGCTATGGCCGAAAGAGGCATGATACTTGAAAAGGCTATGCAACGCTTACCCGAAGAAGACAGGGTGCTTATTACACTGTTCTATGTGAATGAGTCTTCGGTTGAAGAAATACAGCAAATAACAGGCATGTCGAAGTCGAATATTAAAGTAAGGCTCTTCCGGTCGCGAAAGAAACTGCAGGAGCTGGTGAGTAAAATGACTGAAAAGATTTATTTTTAACCCTGATAAATTATAGTACACATGTTCAGCACAGATGATGAAATTCTGGGACTAATGCGAAAAGAAGGCGTGCTCAAGCCTTCCGACGGATTTTCCGCCCGGGTTATGCAAGCCATCGCAGAAAAGAAAGTTGTAACGGAATATAAACCCCTTCTAAGCCGCAGGGCCTGGTCATTGGTTATCTCTTCTTTTATACTTCTGACAGTACTTTGCTGGCAGTTTTTTGCACGGAATCCCGAACAGCCGACCACTTTCTCCAACATGCTTGAAAAAGCCGGATCATATATCAGCAATATCCATTTGTCTTTTGAAATAAATTCAAATGCTCTGCTCATCATCACTCTTGCCATGATCTGCATGGGGATGCTGTTACTGATCGATTTCTGGTTCTCCAATAACAGCAAAAGATCGACCATTTAAAAAAATTGTAATTCTTAATCGTAATCGTAAATCGTAAATAACTAAGACTCTGACAGGTCCTGCCGGACTCTGTCAGGCCATAATCGTAAATCGTAAATCGATCAATCGTAAATAATAAAAAAGGGTGCTCATTGAACACCCTTTTTTATTTACAATTTACGATTTACGATTACCGATTACCGATTACCGATTACCTTGTTACCGAATACCTTATTACCTTATTACTAAATACCTTAATACCTAATTACTTGCCCATCTGTGCGTTATCCGGAGCAGGCATAACCTCGAGAAGCTCAACGTCGAAAATCAGCGTTGAAAAGGGCTTGATGTTTGAACCGCGTGGAGGCTGAGCACCGTATGCAAGGCCTTCAGGAATGAAAATTCTCCACTTGGCACCTTCCGACATAAGCTGTAATGCTTCAACCCAGCCCGGGATAACCTGTCCCACAATAAATTCAGCAGGTTCCTTACGATTGTATGAACTGTCGAAAATAGTACCGTCAATCAGTTTGCCGGTATAATGTACCTTAATTTTGTCATTCATTGTAGGCTTCTTGCCCTTGCCTTCCTTCAGAACAATATACTGTAAACCGCTGGGAAGCGTAACAACACTGTCCTTCTTTGAATTGGCCTCAAGAAATGCCTTATTGGCGTCAAGGTTTCCCTGGTATTCTTTTTTCACCTGTTCAGCCTGGAGATCGCTGAAGAATTTATTTAAAAATGACTGTATTTCCATTTGTGAAACCGGCAGAGAATCTTTATCAACGGCTTCATTAACTCCCTTCATAAAGGCATCGTAATTGAAAAGACTATCGATTTTTGCCTGTTTTATTCCTGAACCATAGGTTAATCCAAGAAAATAGCTGACTGAATCGTTCTTTGTTTTAATTTTTGCAGAGCTGTAATTTGTTTTGCCGCACGATGAAATTATAAGCAAGCTGAAAACCGATATAGCAACGATACCGAAGACCTTTTTCATTGTAATAAATTTTAAATTTTAAGCTGCGAAGATATATTAAATAAAATACACTGTGAGTAAATTGTTAAAAATCTTTTGTTTTGTTCCTTGCGTTATTTGTAATTTTCCGGACTCTTATGAAAGCGAATACATGAAGAATATTGGGGCAGCGATTATCTGGATTTTACTCTTTTGTAACGGCATAATACAGGCTCAGGACAGCATACCTGTTTCAATGAAGGAACAGGCCCGTAAACACTTTGCGGCTAAAGAATACAAAGAGGCATTGCCTGTGTATCGTAAACTGCTCAACCGTTATCCAAAGGAACCCGAATACCTTTACGGTACCGGAGTTTGCCTTGTAAACCTCAACTCAGGCCTTGAAGAAGCGATTCTTTTTCTGAAACCTTCTACAGTTGCTGAATACAACTCCCTTTCTCTTTTCTATCTCGGACGGGCGTACCATCTTTCGTATGCATTTGAAGATGCCATTAAAGCTTACTCCAAATTCATGCTTAAAGCCGGAAAAACCGATATTAAGCGCTATGATGTTGAAAGGCAGATTGAGATGGCCCGCAATGGTATAGAGTTTACAAAAACCAGCCGCACTCTTACTGTTCAAAATACCGAGGAAATTTCACCGGCACAGGCACAGAAAATAACCATGATCAACGGCTCCGGAAAACTGATACGTAAACCTGTTGAATTCTGTACCAAAACCGACCTCAGAAACGGCTACCGGTCATGGATGTTTTTGCCATCATACACCGAAGTGAATGATTATATCTATGTTTCAGGCTATGACCGCTACAAAAAGAATAACCTGCAAATTTTCAGGGTACGGAATGTAAACCATGAAACATGGGGATTTCCTGAATTAGTAGGTGATGTAATCAACACGCCTTATGATGAGGAATTTCCCTATTTCGATACAAAAACTTCAACCCTGTATTTTTGTTCAAAAGGCCATTCAAGTATGGGTGGTTATGATATTTTCAAATCGGTTTATGACTGGAATACAAAGACCTGGTCAAAGCCTGAAAACGCGGGCTTCCCGATAAATTCACCGTTTGATGACTATATCTACCTGGTGGATGAGTTCAGTCATACGGCTTCGTTCATTTCCAACCGTGATTCAAAGCCCGGATTTCTGAAAATTTACCGGGTTAAAACGGATGAAGAAGGACCTGCGGCCCGGTTAGCATCCATTGAGGATATCCGTAAAGCTTCAATTCTTGAGCCTTCTGAAATATCAAAGCCTGTTGCCGAAGTAGTGGCTGATACTTTTGCAGTCGCCGACGCACCAAGGATTACCAAGAATGATTACAATAAAGTGCTGGCTGAAGCCCTTTTGCTGCAGGTTAAAGCGGATTCGTGTGCACGGATTACACGTGATCTCAGGATCCTGGCAAAAGAAACCCCTGATGATTCATTGAAAAAGCAACTGGTTAAGGATATTCTCCGCAACGACAGGATGGCCAAAACCACCCAGAGGGAAGCCGATCTGAAATTCGCTGAAGCCAGGAATCTGAAAGGCATTTCAGATCAAAGCCCGGAGAAAGAACCCGAACAGCAGGCAGAACAGCCTGCAGCTGTTGAACAACCGGTGGCTATAGAACAGCCGCTTCCTGCAGCGAATATTAGAACTGATGTCTTTTCAATAGAAAATGTATCTCCCTATTCAGATAAAAATCCGATTCCTCCGGCAAAGATCCCCGGATCAGGGCTTGTCTACCGTATCCAACTGGGTGCGTTCAGCAAGGCAAAACCCAATAATGCATTCGGCGGAGTTCAGCCGGTTACATTTGAACAAATACCGGGCAGTTCAATAATAAAATACTATGCCGGATTTTTTTACTCCCTCAACGGGGTCACAAAAGCACTTGAAACATTGAGATCACAAGGATTCCGGGATGCCTTTATAGTGGCTTTCTATGAAGGAAAACTAATAACGACCGAGAAGGCAAGAGAGATCGAATTTTCCGGATATAAACTTTAAATTCAACCTGAAACAGTTATATTCTATTTTTTATTGATTTATACACAGCAAGCATAAATTATGTAATTTTGAGGTTGTAATTACAGGGAAAGGCACCTTTTTATGAACGCGGAAAAATATAAAAGCAGACCGGAATTTGATGAGTCGGTGGATGTTGGAAAATCTGAAGGCCGCTTTCTTATCCTGCACAACGATGATGTCCATACGTTTGATTACGTGATCAATTCGCTTATAGAGGTATGCAATATGGAAGCAACCCAGGCTGAACAATGCACCTATCTGGTCCATTACAAAGGCAAATGTGACGTTAAGAAAGGCGATTATGAAATGCTTCAGCCGTTTCGCGAAGGATTGATTCAAAGGGAACTTAACGCCACTATCGACTGAATTTTACACAACATACATGTCATTATTCGCCATTGCCATTATCATCATCCTGGGGATTTTCCTGCTCCTTGTAGAATTTCTGATAATACCCGGCTTCACGGTTTTTGGCGCAGCCGGATTTGTTTTCATACTGCTCGGAATCGGTTCTTCCTATTACTTTCATAATGTGGTGACCGGCAATATTACCCTGGCGGGCACTGTACTTTTGTCTTTCGGAACCATGTATTACATTTTCAAAAGAAAGACATGGAGGAATATGGGATTGAAAGCCAATATTAACAGCAGGCACGAGCCATTCAAAGCCGGAAGCATACAGGAAGGCGATTTTGGCAGGACTATCACCAGGCTGGCTCCTGTCGGCAAGGCTCAGATTAATGATGTAATCTGCGAAGCCAAATCCACGGGCGGTTTCATAAATGAAAATACCGAAGTGGAAGTAATCAAAGTGTTGAATACTCAAATTATTGTTAAACCTAAAAATTAAAATCCATGGGCGAAACAGGCATTTATCTTGTAGTTGCTGCAGGCGTACTTTTACTGATCTGGCTGTTCTTTTATTTTGTTCCTCTGGGACTTTGGTTCAGTGCCGTATTTGCGCGCGTTTATGTTCCGATCTGGCAGCTGGTGGGAATGAGGATCAGGAAAGTTCCCCCATCCATCATTCTGAATAACCTTGTGAGCGCAACAAAGGCCGGTTTGAATCTTAATGCCGATGAACTTGAAGCCCATTACCTTGCGGGGGGAAATGTGAAGCAGGTAGTGAATGCCCTGATTTCAGCCGATAAAGCTAATATTCCTCTCGACTTTAAGGCAGGCACAGCTATTGACCTCGCTGGCCGTAATGTATTCGAAGCCGTACAGATGTCGGTTAATCCTAAAGTGATCAATACACCGCCGGTAACAGCTGTTGCAAAAGACGGCATCCAGCTGATCTGCAAGGCCAGGGTAACTGTAAGGGCAAATATCAGGCAACTCGTGGGAGGTGCCGGTGAAGAAACCGTACTGGCCAGGGTGGGCGAAGGAATTGTATCCTCGATCGGTTCGGCCGTTTCACATAAGGAAGTTCTTGAAAACCCTGACAATATTTCAAAAGTGGTTTTGAATAAAGGACTTGATGCAGGTACAGCCTTTGAAATCCTTTCAATCGATATAGCCGATATCGACATTGGAAAAAACATTGGCGCCGTACTGCAAATGGACCAGGCCAATGCCGACAAGAACATTGCACAGGCAAAGGCAGAGGAAAAAAGAGCTATGGCAGTCGCCATTGAACAGGAAATGAAGGCTAAGGCACAGGAAGCCCGTGCAAAGGTTATCGAAGCCGAAGTGCAGATTCCGCTTGCCATGGCAGAAGCTTTCCGCTCAGGTAATCTCGGAATTATGGATTACTACAAACTGAAAAATATCGACGCCGATACGCAGATGAGGGATTCCATTGCGAAATCGGAAGGACCGCAGAAGAAGTAAGGAGTAAGGAGTAAGGAGTAGGGAGGGACTCCCTGCTCCCTACTCCCTACTCCCTACTCTCATAATATCCCCATCAATTCCCTTATCTCAGCTATCTCCCACGTAGGTACCACATTACAGGGTTTTTTACCCGTATTGAAGTAAACCTGGTCGATTCCCGCGTTCCAGGCTCCCCGTATATCCGCGTCCGGATCATCACCGATCATCAGGCATTCGCTTTTATGGGCATGAACCGACTTGATGGCATATTCAAAAAACCTCCTGTCAGGTTTTTGATTTCCTACCATTTCGGCCATGAACAGCTTTGTAAAATATTCACTCAGCCCGCTGTTGGTCACTTTCTTTATCTGTATTTCAGAAAACCCGTTCGTGAGAATATAGAGTTTATATTTGCCTGAGAGGTATTGAAGTGTCTCATGCACCCCGGGGAAGAGTGCTGTTTTATACGGGGCTGTCTTTAAATACAGGTCTCCTACCCGCTCTGATAACTCATCATCATGAATATTCAGCTCATTAAATGTGAGCACGAGCCTCTCAATCCGCATCTGATCCTTTTTTACCTTGCCCTTCCTGTACTCGATCCACAGATGCTCATTATATTTTTCATAAAGGCTTATGAACTGCTCAAAATCAGGAATTCGTGCGAGTAAATCGAGTTGTTTAAGCACATCGTAAAAGGCCTGTCGTGCATTGGCTTTGAAATCCCACAACGTATTGTCCAGATCAAAGAAAAGGTGTTTATATGTCTTCAAGATAATTATGAATTATTGCATTTATATTTGCAGAGTTTATCTTTCTACAAAGGTAAAATACTGCCGCAAATCATTAAAATTATGGCTTTGTATTCACTCAGTACGATAGCAGATATAACAAAAGGAACGGTTATTGGAAAAAATGATCTGATTATTGAATCTCCTGTGACCGACAGCAGGGCCGCTTCGGTATCTATTACTTCGCTTTTTATTGCCATTAAGGGAGAGCAGCATAATGGACACAGGTATATTCGTGATCTTTATAGTCGTGGTGTAAGAGCCTTCATGGTCTCCGATAATTGCCCGCCGGAAGACTTTCCCGGGGCGGGATTTGTTAAGGTACCTGACACCATGAAAGCTTTGCAGGACCTTGCCCGTCATCACCGCAATTCCTTTAACTGCCAGGTTACTGCCATTACCGGAAGCAACGGTAAAACCATTATCAAGGAATGGCTTTTTCACTGCCTTTCCGGTATATACAATATAACAAGGAGTCCCCGCAGCTACAATTCACAGCTTGGAGTGCCGCTTTCGCTATGGCTGCTGGATGAGAATACAGAGCTTGCGATTATTGAAGCCGGTATTTCAAAACCCGGGGAAATGGAGAAACTTGAACGGATGATTTCACCGGACACCGGCATTTTCTCCAATATTGGTGAAGCTCACAGCGAGAATTTCAAAAACAGTGATGAAAAAATCACTGAAAAGCTTAAGCTATTTGCCAGCTGCAAAGAACTAGTCTGCTGCGCCGACAATGAACCGGTAATAAAAGGAATCCTCAATAATCCGGGGCTTTCGCATATCAGGCTTTTTTCATGGTCACTGAAGGGGAAAGGAGATGTAAATGTTACCCATACCCGAACAGAGTCAGGAAAGAGCTTACTTGCGGCTGAATGGAAAGATACACATCTTGATATTACCATTCCCTTTACCGATCACGCATCGGTTGAAAACGCCATGCATTGCATTGCATACATGATACTGAAGGGCATCCCAGGAGATACTATCGTTTCAAGGATGGCTGAATTACCGGTTGTTGCCATGCGACTTGAACAGAAAAGCGCCATAAATAACTGCACTCTCATAAACGACAGCTATAATTCCGACCTGAGCTCGCTTGCCATTGCCCTTGATGTGTTAAGCCACCAGATACAGCACAGGAACAGAACACTGATCCTCTCCGATATATTGCAAAGCGGAAGAAAACACACCGACCTGTATAAAAAGGTGGCCCGGATGGTAAGTGACGAGGGTATAACCCGCCTGGCAGGCATCGGTCCTATGATCTCAAAAAGTGCGGCATTTTTCCGCGTTCCGGCAACATTTTATGAAACCACAGATCAATTCATTGAGGGTTTCAATGCTGATGATTTCAACAATGAAGCCATTTTGCTGAAGGGTTCAAGGAGTTTTGAATTTGAAAGGATAGCCGCGCTGTTTGAACAGAAGAAACATACAACCCGCATTGAAATCAACCTCAATGCAATGATCCATAACCTGAATTATTTCAGATCACTGCTGAAACCGGGAACCAAAACTATGGTTATGGTTAAAGCGCTGTCCTATGGAAGCGGCAGGCATGAAATTGCCGGAATCCTGCAGTTCCAGAGGGTCGATTACCTTGGCGTGGCCATTGCCGATGAAGGGGTAAGCCTGCGAAAAGCAGGAATCAATCTTCCCATTATGGTTATGAATCCTGAAGCCGAATCTTTTGATATCATGATTCGGAACCGGCTTGAACCCGAGATCTACAGTTCCGGCATACTAAGCCTTTTTGAAAAAGCCGTAATACGCAACCAGGAAACCAATTATCCTGTGCATATCAAGATCGACAGCGGTATGCACCGCCTGGGATTCCTGTCAACTCAAACCGATCAGCTTTGTGGGGAACTGGCTCAGCATAAAAACATCCGGGTGTGTTCGATCTTTTCACACCTGGCAGGAAGCGATGAAAATCAGTTTGATTCCTTCACCCATGAACAGATCAGCACATTCAAAACCATGTCGGACAGAATCATTGAAAAACTGGGTTATCCTGTTATCCGGCATATCCTGAACACTTCGGGTATCGAGCGTTTTCCTGAAGCGCAATTTGATATGGTCAGATTGGGGATCGGACTTTATGGCGTCAGTAGCACAAACCAGGAAAAATTACGGAATGTAAGCACACTTAAAACTACCATTCTTCAGATAAAACCGGTGAATCCGGGCGAAACGGTCGGTTACGGGCGAAAGGGTAAACCAACATCACCGTCACTCATTGCCATTATACCGGTTGGATATGCAGACGGTCTGAACCGTCATTCCGGAAACGGTAAGCTTTCATTCAGAGTGAATGGAAAATTCGCTCCGACAATCGGAAATATTTGCATGGACATGACAATGCTTGATGTAACAGGCCTTGGAGCAAAAGAAGGCGATGAAGTGATCATTTTCGGCGAAGGAAACTCAATTACCGATATGGCTCAGAAGCTTGACACCATCCCGTATGAAATTCTCACTGGTGTATCCGAAAGGGTGAAGAGAATTTATATTTACGAATAACCGCATCATTCAGTTCCATGAAAATCATATTCGTAAATACAAATAAACAATGGGGAGGCGGGGAAAAATGGCATTTTGACGCGGCAAAGATGCTGAAAAACAAGGGACATACCGTTTATATAATGACAGGCACTACCACCGGGTTATATAAAAAGGCTGTGGATGCAGGTATTAAAGTAATTCCGGCCTACATCACCAACCTAAGTTTCCTCAATCCTTTTGCCTTACAAAAACTGATTTCCGTTTTCAGGCAGGTCAACCCCGACCGCGTCGTGCTTAATTTTTCGGCCGATGTGAAATCGGCAGGTTTAGCCGCCCGAATGGCCGGCATTTCATCGGTAATATACCGCAGAGGGAATGCAAAACCTGTTAAAAACAGCGTTCTGAACAGGTTCCTGTTTAAATATGTGATTACCGGCATGATTGCGAATTCAGAGGAAACAAAACATTCCATTCTGAAAAACAATAAAAAGCTGTTCCCGCCTGAAAAAATTAAGATTCTATACAATGGCATTCACCTGGGGGATTATGATAAGGATTCAGCAAAAAAACTTTACGAGCGAAAAGGAAATGAAATTATCCTCGGTACCGCCGGCAGGTTATCGGCTGAAAAAGGGCATGCCCTGTTGATCGAAGCCATGTCTGTTCTGAAAAAGAACGGAAAGGATTTTACGCTGTTAGTTGCCGGTGAGGGCCCCGAGCTTGAGAATCTTAAAAATGCAGCCAGGATACAGGGGATTGAAGAACAGGTAAATTTCATGGGATTTGTTTCATCCATCAGGCCTTTCATGAATTCAACCGATATATTCATTTTGCCTTCTCTGTGGGAAGGATTCGGCTATGTTACAATTGAAGCGATGGCTGCGGGAAAACCTGTGATCGCATTCAATACAGGCAGCAATCCCGAGATCATCGAAGACACTAAAACCGGCTTGCTTGTTAGTCCGATTGATGCAGCGTCCCTGGCTGAAAAAATAATATGGCTACTGTCTCACCCTACAGAGAGGGAAGCAATGGGAAAGAACGGGAGAATGCGTGTTGAACAATTATTTGAGTGTGCAATAACAGATGACCGGGTTGAAAAATATCTGACCGACATAACGATTTAAACAGAATACACCCATGAACACTATCGAGAAGTTTTTCCGTCTGAAAGAGCATGGCACCAATGTAAGAACCGAGGTTATAGCCGGTATAACCACATTCATGACAATGGCCTATATCCTGGCTGTTAATCCGTATATTCTCAGCCAGACCGGAATGGACCGGAGCGCTGTTTTTACAGCCACCGCCATATCATCCTTTATTGCCATTGCTGTAATGGCTTTTTATGCCAATCTTCCGATCGCACTCGCTCCGGGTATGGGTCTGAATGCTTTTTTTGCTTTCACTGTAGTAAGCCAGCTTGGCTATAGCTGGGAAATGGCTTTAACTGCCGTATTTATTGAAGGTATTATATTTATTCTGCTTACATTCTTTAAGGTAAGGGAGGCCATTATTGACAGCATACCGATGAACCTGAAACATGCCATTTCAGTGGGTATCGGTTTTTTTATTGCCATGATCGGTCTGAGCAATGCAGGCATTATTGTGAAAAATGATGCCACGCTGGTATCACTTGGCAGTGTAACCAATACAAATACATTACTGGCCCTTGGCGGAATACTTGTTACAAGTGTTCTGCTCGTGTTCAGGGTGAAAGGGGCACTTGTTATTGGAATAATCATCACAGCCATTGCCGGCATACCTCTTGGCATAACCAAAATTCCGGAAGGCGGCCTTGTAAGCCTGCCCCCTTCACCGGGGCCCGTTTTTTTCAAATTCGATTTCAGCAAAGTGTTCACATGGGAAATGCTGCTTGTGATATTCACTTTTCTGTTTGTGGATGTTTTTGATACAGTCGGAACACTGGTGGGTGTATGCTCCCAGGCTGATTTACTGGATGAAAAAGGCCGTGTACCAAGAGCTACACAGGCTCTTTTCGCTGATGCTGTCGGTACAACAGCCGGGGCCATCCTGGGTACCAGCACTGTCACTTCTTATATCGAAAGCGCATCAGGTGTACAGGCAGGCGGCAAGACGGGTCTGACGGCACTTACAACCGGAGTGCTGTTTTTGCTGGCCTTGTTTCTTGCTCCGCTTTTTTCAATGATTCCCGGAGTTGCAACGGCACCCGCGCTAATTATCGTCGGTTCATTTATGATAGCGCCTATTCAGAAAATTGATTTCGGCGACTATGCAGAGTCAATACCCGTATTTCTTACTATTCTCTTAATGCCACTTGCATACAGCATTTCAGAAGGAATTGCCTTCGGGATGATCAGTTATGTTATGATCCGGCTTTTTACTGGCCGGTGGAAAGAAGTTTCACTTGTAATGTTCGTCCTTGCTGTCTTTTTCATCCTGAAGCACCTGTTTTAAATAGTTTTATTCAGAGGCATATTACGGATAATTTTATCTTTGTCTGTCCGTTAATACATATCACACTTCTATATGAACCATAATAAGGAAATGAAGAATATTATTCAGTACATCAATGAAAGAATAATATTGAAAAACATACTGCTGGCGTTACTGATCCTTTTCGTGGGCACATTTTTCATCATGCAGACACTGAAAATTGTAACAAGGCACAACCATAATTTAAGTGTCCCTGATTTCTCAGGTCTCACGCTACAGGAAGCTATTGATGCGGCTGAAAAGAGGGATTTCCGGATTGAAGTCTTCGATTCCGTTTTTCTCAGCGACAAAGAAAGGGGAACCGTGGTTGAACAGCATCCTCGTGCCGGTTTTATGGTTAAGAAGAACAGGAAGATATTCCTCACAATGAATGCCATGAACCCGGAAAGGGTTGCCATGCCTGATCTTGTTGACCTTACATTTATCCAGGCCCGTGCCAAGCTTGAATCTTTCGGGCTTAAAATCGGCAGAATTTCCTATGAGCCGGATATAGCCCAGAATCTTGTACTAGCCCAGCGGATGAACGGACATAATCTTGTACCGGGCGACTCAGTTGTGAAAGGGGCAAAAGTTGATCTTGTTCTGGGTAAAGGGCTGAGTGACGAGGAAGCAGGAGTTCCGAACCTAGTCGGATTATCGCTTGAGGAAGCCAATATCCTGGCGTCTGAGCGTTTCCTGAGCATCGGCGCCGCCGTGCATGACCAGTCGGTTGTAAGCAATGACGACGAGCAAAAAGCAAAAGTGTTCAGGCAGAAGCCCGAACCGGGCATGAGCCTTCCGATGGGATCGGCGATTGATGTATGGCTTACGCTCGACAGTACGAAAGTGCCTTCTCATATTAGTTTGCCTGATTCAGTAGAAAATTAATGAGAAAAAGCCTCTTTATAGCAGTTCTTTCACTGATTTTCTGCCCGGGTATCCGGGCGCAAAGTCTCCGGGGACTTTATGAAAATCCGGTTATTAAAAAAAACCTGCATAAACTTCCGGTTGCCCTGAAATCGACACAGGGTGTGTTGTTAAGCCTTCCTTTCTTCGATGATTTTTCAACGTCAGATGTATTTCCCGATCCTGCTAAATGGTCGGATCGCTACGCTTTTATCAATAATTCTTTTGCCATTGATCCCATCTCAGTAGGTGTGGCAACACTTGACGCTATTGATGAAAACGGCGATGTATATGCCCTCACAAACAGGGCAGCCTCATCGGATCAGCTTACTTCACAGTCACTGGATCTTTCACCCTACAAAAATACGGGTAAGAAAGTTCGTCTCAGCTTCTTTTACCAGTGTGGCGGGAAAGGTGAAGTTCCTGAAAGAAATGATTCGCTGCTTGTTGAATATTATCAGCCTTCGAAAGATCGATGGCTAAACGCATGGTATGCCAATATGGATGAACCCAGTGAGTTTCTGCAGGAAATACTTGAAGTACCCGACTCGTTGTATGTTGCCGGTTTCAGGTTCCGGTTCAGAAACTATACAAGCATTTCAATAAACGATGTAAGCGGCGGCGAAGGGGCATTAAGCAATGCCGATTGCTGGAACATAGATTATGTCAAACTTGACACGAATTCTCTGCAATCACATCAGATCATTAATGATGTGGCGATAACTGATATCCCAAGGAAGATGCTCGACCTGTATGAGGCAATTCCCTGGTCACACCTTAACCTGGCATCTCCTATTATCGGCCGTAATTCCATGAATTACGACATGCGGGTTATGATGGCGCCAGGCGATTTTTCAAACATCGGCAGAAGTTACTACACAAGGGATCTGAACACGGGATACCGCGAAAATTATGAGTTGTTTTATGAGGAGTTTCCTACGGATTCACTGGTTTTCAGGAGTGATCCGTTTTTCGCTCCATTTATTCAGCGCGATAATTCAAAATCGGGAGCCATCCGTGTGTACGCATTTCTTGATACTCCTGCAGAACAGTATAAAGCAAATGATACATCAAAGGTTACAATTGAGTTCAAAGATGCCTATGTGTATGACGACGGCAGTCCCGAATACGGATTCGGCATTGAAGGACCCTCAATGAACGGCGCTCTGCTTGCGGTTAAATTCAGGTTGTTCACTCCCGATACCCTCCAGGCAGTCGATATGTTTTTCAATAAGGCAAGAAATAATTTCAATGCCTATCTGAAATTCAGATTGTGTGTATGGAAAGATGCAGGCGATAAGCCTGGTGATCTGTTATACATGTCGGACCAGGAATTTTCCCCTGTCTTCGGTACCCAAATGCCGGAGTTCAGAAGGTATGTGATTGACTCTGCATTGTATATCGCCGATTCAATTATTTACGTAGGCTGGAAGCAGCTTACCGATGAATTTCTGAATATCGGGTATGATGTTAACCGGAATAACCTGAACCGGACATTTGTAAACCTGGCCGGCGACTGGATTAACCCGGGAGGAAGCCTGCTACCGGGAACTGTTATGATGAGGGCAGTTGTAGGAAGCAGGGACGTTATCACAGGTTTACCCGAAAATCAGGATATTTCAGATGTAAGCGTTTATCCCAATCCTGCATCGGAATACATCAGCATATCATCCGGAGAAACCGTAACAGGAATAATACTTACCGATATAACCGGCAGAACCGTTTTAAAACAAACAGGAAATATTGAGCAGATTGACGTATCTTCTTTTGCATCAGGCCTGTATGTTTTAACTGTAAACACAGGGAAAACTGTCCCTTACGTTCAAAAAATAATAATCCGCCATTAATTTTCCCGGGATGCAGGAGGAAATTCTCGATCAATCCGAATTGTATGAGCACCACCGGATCACGGTGGATAAAAAACAGGGACTGCTCCGGATTGATAAATTCCTTTTCAATCGTCTCGAAAAAGTTTCGCGCAACAAAATTCAGATTGCCGTAAGGGCCGGAAATGTCCTTGTCAATAATACAACCGTAAAACCTAATTACAGGGTAAAGCCTGAAGATGTGATCAGCATTGTGCTACCCTACCCCAACGAAGAATTTGAGGTTTTACCGGAGAATATTCCGATTAATATTTTGTATGAGGATGACCATATCATTGTTGTAAATAAGGAGCCCGGAATGGTTGTGCACCCCGGCCATGGCAACTATACAGGAACACTTGTCAATGCATTGGCCTGGCACCTGAAGGATCTGCCGCTTTTTCAAACCGGAGAAATCAGGCCCGGCTTAGTTCATCGTATTGATAAAGATACTTCAGGAATCCTTGTCATTGCCAAAACAGAGATTGCATTGAGTAAACTGGCCCGCCAGTTTTTTGATCATACTACAAAAAGAACTTACCATGCGATTGTTTGGGGAATTCCCGATCCTACCGAAGGAACGATTACAGGGAATATCGGAAGAAATATAAGAGATCGCCTCAAGATGCAGGTGTTTCCTGAAGGTGATAACGGAAAGCAGGCCATTACCCACTATAAAGTTCTTGAAGAACTGGGTCATGTAAGTGTTGTTGAGTGCAGGCTTGAAACAGGGCGGACACACCAGATCAGGGTGCATATGGAATACATAAAGCATCCCGTATTCAATGATGAACGGTACGGAGGAGATAAAATTCTTCGGGGAACGGTATTTTCAAAATATCGTCAGTTCGTGGAAAATTGTTTTGAGATCATGCCACGACATGCCCTTCATGCAAAAACGCTGGGTTTCAAACATCCCGAAACCGGAAAAGAAATGATTTTTAACACGGACCTGCCTGACGATATGAACCAGGTAATTCAGCGGTGGCAAAATTACCTGGCTAACAGGGAAGTTTAAGGTTTCGGCGGATTTGGCGGGTCTGGTGGATCCGGGGGAGGATCAGGAACCATTCCCTCCAACTCTTTTTCTTCAACTTCCTTCAATACTTCTTCTTCCATAGTCTTATTTATTTTAAAACAAGATATCACATTTAATATGCAAAGTCAAGTTCTATCCTTTATATTTAGGGTGATATTTCTCATATGCTAAATTCTGCAAAATACCTGGTTATCTGTTTGGCCCTTTTATATTCGGAATTTACAGTATCCGCTGAAACAGACAGTCATCTCAGGTATTTCTCCATTCTGAATAATGATCTGCGCCCGGCGGAGGCTCGGGATCAGTTTCAAAAAGCATTAAACCAGGCAATTCATTCAAATGCCACTCCGGAAGAAATTCTTTTCCTTAAGTCATGTTTTACATTTTCATGTTATAATAACCGCGAGTTCACCTATGAACCTTTACTGAACGAATGCATCAAAGCCCTGGAAGGCGCTACGAATCCGTTAAAAAAGGATTTGGCTGATGTATATCTTGTAATAGCCCAGTACAATTTGTTTACTGATGGCGATTTGGACCAATCATTGAAATGGCTCAACAATGCCACCCGGATTCTGAAAAGGGATTATGCGATTAATAACTATCGTTTTGGAATCCTGTCGTATCTTAAAGGATATCTGAACAACAAACGCTATAACAGTTTTGCTGCCTCGCAATTCTGCAGACAGGCTCAAAAAATACTCAAAGAGCATTCTTCATTATCGTCCTGGTATTATATGACCAGTGATTTGCTCATCGAGGCTCTTTATTACTACCAGATTGAAAATAACCGGATAATTATTGAGGATCACCGCGATATTGTCACCCTGATTGATGTGTTGTTACCGGAATACGAACGGAATAACCAATCTCCCTCCGCTCTTTATTATTACAAAGCACGAATGATTGAAGATCCGGATCAAAAAAGAGAAATAATCGACAAGTGCATCAGGAAAGCCGAAGAAGGTTCATCAGCCCGGTTAAGCAAAATACTGGTTATGGCAAACCTCGACAAAGTAATTTATTATGGATATAAGGATCAAGTAGAAAAATGCCAGCAATCGCTCAACATTACTAAAACATTTAATAAAAGTAGTTTAACTACAGAATATACCTATTGTATCCTTGCATTGAAAGGATATACAACAAAAAAGTACAGAAGAAGCCTGGAATATTGTCAGAAGGCACTTATAGCAGGCTCTGAAGGTTTCAATGATACATCCATCTATGTAAATCCTGAACCGAATCAGATAAAGCCGTTTTACACGATGATTGACGTACTTACCTCAAAGGCATTTTTTCTCACCCGGTTTAATACAGATGATCTCACAAACGATATTTACGCCGTTGAGGCTAATGAGCTTGCATTAAAACTTATGGACCGGTTTGCAGTTGACATGGAACATGAATATGAGGGGTTATCAATGGTGGATGACAGGAAAAAAACACTTAATAATACGGTGATATATGCAAAATACCTGTTCGATTACTTACGTAAACAGGAGTATCTTGAAAGAGCATTCTATGCATCTGAAAAAAGCAAAATGAGAATCCTGCTGGCCGGAACAGTGCGTGATCAAAACATGAAAGAAGCAGGTATCCCTGACTCCCTATTGATCAAATATACAAAGCTGAAAAATAATATAAGTCAGGCTGAACATGAAATAAGCCTGCTTCAGAAAGAGAATAAGAAAATACCCTATATTTTAACAGAACGATTGACAGGATACTATAATCTTCGTGACGATCTCAATTATACTTTAAAAGCAAATTATCCTCGTTATGAGAAATTAAGGTATAATGACGGGTCTGTAAAAATAAAAGATATAGTAAAATATCTTGCCCCTGACGAAGCGTTCATTGAATATCACCTGGCCTATACGGGACTTTATACATTTCTAATTACAAAGGATACGTTTCTTGTGCACCATGACGTTATTGATAACACTTTTATTAAACAGCTTAATAGTCTTAGAAAATACATAATCACGAATCCTTTGAATCAAAAAGGAGATGATCTCAGGGACTTTATTAAAACCTCATCCTGGCTTTACAGCTATCTTATAGCACCTATTTATAAAGACATTTCCGGTAAACGGCTCATTATAGTTCCCGGAGATAATCTGACCCAGATTCCGTTCGAAGTACTTTTATCAAAGCCCGATACTTCAATCAGAAATTACAGGGATTTACCTTACCTGGTAAAGGAATTTCCGATCTCATACGCCTATTCATCCGCTTTTCTGATAAATGATAATTCCGGGGATAAACACGGAAAAGGAATGGGTATATTTATACCCGACTATAGTAAATTACATAATGACAGCCTTTTCGCCGATCTGGCCGGAGCTCGGTTTGAAGCCTCTTTTTTAAAGAAATACAAAGGATCACGACTTTTCAAAAACAGGAATGCTACAGAAACCGCATTTAAGAAAAAGGCTCCCGGCTTCAATATACTGCATATTGCCGCCCATACGGATATAGACAGCATTCAGTCAGGTCTGTCATGCTTTATACTGGATGGAGCAACAGACACCACGGATGACGGGAGGTTATATTCTTATGAAATCAATGAGTCGCAACTGAATGCCCACCTGGTGGTTCTTAGCGGATGCAGCACCGGTTATGGGAGGCTTATGTTTAGTGAAGGACTTGTAAGCCTGGCCCGTAGTTTCTTTTATACTGGTGTTCGAACCGTAGTGTTTACCTTATGGAATATAGCCGATGATGCAGGTTCAAAAATTTCAACAGGATTTTATGGACAGATGTCTGAACATCAATCCCTTGATATAGCCATGCGGAATGCCAAACTGGAATACCTTGAGAACGCCGATCCTTTAAAGTCGCACCCTTACTACTGGGCCGGGTATATAGTATTGGGCAGGACTCAGTCGATTGAACTGCATAAATCCAGGCACATCGGATGGATTGCAGGAATTGCCGGAGCTTCGCTCCTTATTTCACTAGTTATAATAATGAGAAGAAAACGGAAGATCAGTCTGAAAGCTTCGTGAGAATT
Source organism: Bacteroidales bacterium (assembly GCA_035299085.1). NCBI lineage: Bacteria > Pseudomonadati > Bacteroidota > Bacteroidia > Bacteroidales > Bacteroidales bacterium. The sequence goes on from DATGXG010000053.1 coordinate 79,452, forward strand.
TCCTTTGCCTTGCCTGAATAATACCCGTTGTTCTGTTCAATTTGTTTAAAGACAGTTTCCGCTTCAGGCAGTCTGTCGTTTTTAAGCAATGCCAGGGCAAGGTACCAGTCGCGTTGTTCGCTTAACAGATTATCCCACTGTGCCGGTATTTGCCTGAATGAGACCACTGCCTCGTTCATCGAATTTTGAGCCATCAATGTAAGGCCCTTATAAAACAGGGCTACATAATTGTCGGGCTGTGCGGCAATAACCTGGTCGAGGTTTGTAAGCGCCTCCTGAAAATTACCTTTTGCATATTGAGTCACAGATTGGTCCAAGCGCGTCTGAATGTCCTGGGCCGAACGGGTAGCTACATCTGCATTGTACTGTGTGTAATACAGCTTATAAATACGGTCATTTTCAGCAACAAAAACGGTGAATTTTAATACTACTGCTAATGCAACTACAAAAACAGAAGCAGCGGCAATTCTGAAAACCGGAGAAGAAAAGAATGTTTTTCGACCGTCTTTGGTGTATTGCCGGCCGATTTTTTGTACCAGGCCGTTAAAGTTTGCCAGTTTCCTGTCAGCAATGGCTTCATTCACTTCTTTGTGTAACTCGATAAGATCTTTAAACGAACTGTCGGTGGAAGCCATTCTTTCAACCTCTTCACATTCACCAGGGGTAAGTGAATGTTCAAGGTACTCTTCAATCAGTTTGGTGGTTTGCATGGTTGATTAAATGATGATCATACGCTGATCGTATACTGTTTATAAGTGTGAGTTTACAACGGTATCTCCTGTTTTTTGTATGTTGTTCGGTTTTATAACCCATCTGATTCGTTATTTGAGCAATTGACAAGCCCTGTGAGAAAAGATCAAGGACTTTCCTGCAATCGGAAGATAATTTTTCGAAACAATTTTGGTAGAATAAAAGCCGCTCATTTTTTTCATGAATTGTACTAATATCGCCATCAAGGTCAATAATATCCTCATTTTCTGTTACCCTCACAACCCACTTTCGCCTGTTCAGTTCTTTAAGCCACAGGTACCTCGAAACCGAATATAGGTATGTTCCTACAGAACAGGTCAACACCAGTTTGTTTTGCCTGCTTTTCTGAAACATAACCAGCAAGGCGTCCTGAAAGAGGTCCTGTGCATCCGCTTCACTGCCGCTGTTAGAAATTACAAGCCTTCGGATTCCCTGGAAAAACAGCCGGTAAAATTCTTTCAGGATTTTCTCATCCTGTTGGATCAGTCCGTTAATTAAATCATTATCTGAAAAACTACCTGACCTCATTCAATGTTTAATACCTTGAGATGTGAAAAAGTAACCCTTGATTACAAAAAAAATTTTTGTTGCTTCATGTAAATATAATCAAAGATTCCGTATAAAAAATCACTACCTGTAAGCATCAATAGGCTGGCATGAACAAACAAGGTTACGATCACCAAAGGCATCATCCACACGGCTTACTGAAGGCCAGAATTTATTGCGCTCCGACCATGCATCCGGGAAGGCGGCCTGTTTTCTCGTATAGGAATGTTCCCATGTATCGGCAATTACCCTGAGCTGGGTATGAGGTGCGTTCTTAAGCATATTGTCTGCTTTGTTGCCGGATTGTATGATCCACTGTATTTCATTAAAAATTGAAACCAGGGCATTGGCAAACCGGTCAAGTTCATAAAGCGATTCGCTTTCGGTGGGTTCAACCATCAGCGTTCCGTGTACCGGGAAAGAAAGCGTGGGTGCATGGAATCCATAATCCATCAGGCGCTTTGCAATATCAGTTTCCGTAACATCCGAAAGAGGTTTGAATCCGCGGCAATCCAGGATCATTTCATGTCCTACAAAACCGTTCGCACCGGTATAAAGTACTTTATAAAAGTCTTTAAGGCATGCAGCCAGGTAGTTAGCATTCAGTATGGCAATTTTGGTTGACATAGTAAGTCCTTCTCTTCCCAGGAGCGTGCAGTAAGCATGAGAAATCACAAGGATTCCTGCACTTCCCCAGGGTGCGGATGCAACGGTTATGCCATCGGTGCCATCCAGGTGAACCACCGGGTGACCGGGCAGGAATTCAACAAGGTGAGGTGCAACGGCGATGGGGCCTTCACCGGGACCACCCCCTCCGTGAGGAATGGCAAAGGTTTTATGAAGGTTCAGGTGACACACGTCGGCGCCGATGGCAACCGGGTTGGTGAGCCCAACCTGTGCGTTCATATTGGCTCCGTCCATATACACCTGTCCGCCGAATTCATGGATCAGCGATGCCATTTCGCGGATAGCGCTTTCGAAAACACCATGTGTGGAAGGGTAGGTGACCATGAATGCAGCAAGGTTGTCCTTATGCTGTTCGGCTTTTGCTCTAAGGTCAGCCACATCAATATTTCCCCTGTCATCACAATTCACAACAACTACTTTAAAGCCTGCCATGGCAGCACTGGCAGGGTTGGTACCATGCGCCGATGAAGGAATGAGAACAATATCCCTGTGTTTCTGGTTGCGGCTTTCATGATATTGCTTTATTACAAGCAACCCGCTGTATTCGCCGGCAGCTCCTGAATTGGGCTGGAACGATACCCCGGCAAATCCGGTTATCTTTTTAAGGAAATCACCAAGTTCCGAGAAAATAGTATGATAGCCTTTTGCCTGGTCAACCGGCACGAAAGGATGCATATTACCCAACTCAGGCCAGCTTAGCGGAAGCATTTCAATGGCAGCATTAAGCTTCATGGTGCATGAACCCAGTGGGATCATTCCATGAACCAGGGAATAATCTTTTGTTTCGAGGTGTTTGATATACCTCATCATTTCGGTTTCGCTTGAATAGCGGCTGAACAGGGTAAGATTCATGTATGAATCGCTCCGGAGGAAGCTGTCAGCGAGTGCTTTTCCTTTTAATATAACGGTTACAGGTGATTTTGAAAGCGCTGAAGCGAAAATATCAGCCACAGTCTGAACCTGTTTTTCCGATACGGTTTCATCCATACTGATGCCAAGGGTTCCATCTTCAAAATACCTGAAATTGAATTCGCGTTCAAGGGCTATTTTCCTGATAGTATCTGTGGTAACACCCGACGGTAATTGTACATGCAGTGTGTCAAAGAATTCGCCGTTCAGTTCCTTGCAGCCCAGGGTGGTTAGCGCATCCCTTAAAGCGGCCGCTTTGCTGTGGATCGAGGAGGCAATTGTATACAGACCTTCACGGCCATGATACACGGCATACATTCCGGCCATTGTAGCCAGGAGGGCCTGTGCCGTACAAATATTTGAAGTGGCTCTTTCCCGCTTGATATGCTGTTCGCGGGTTTGCAGTGCCATACGTAATGCAGGCTTTTTATCCACATCAACCGTTACACCGATTATTCTTCCGGGCATATACCTCTTATAAGCTTCCTTTGTGGCAAAATAGGCCGCATGAGGCCCCCCGTAATTTACAGGCACTCCGAAACGCTGGCTTGAACCGATAACGATATCGGCACCCCACTGGCCCGGAGGAACGAGCATTACAAGACTCATAATATCGGCTGCAACCGCTACAGGAACATTTACAGCATGAGCTTTTTCAACTATGCTGCGATAATCGGTAACCTTACCATCCCCGGCAGGATACTGAATCAGTATCCCAAACACCTGTGCCGGGTCAAGATCCATGACATTTCCGATGATTACATCAATTCCGAGAGCAGTTGCCCTTGTTTTTACAACACTTAAGGTTTGCGGAAAGATATTTTTGTCGACAAAAAATGTATTCACCCCATTGCATGCCTGTTCTTTGGGCCGTGAATTATAAAGCATGATCATGGCTTCGGCAGCTGCAGTTCCTTCATCAAGCAATGATGCGTTGGCAATCTCCATGCCGGTAAGCTCAAGAACAACAGTCTGAAAATTCAGCAGTGCCTCAAGTCTTCCCTGTGAAATTTCCGCCTGGTAAGGAGTATAGGAGGTATACCATGCAGGGTTTTCGAGAATATTTCTTTGAATTACAGCGGGCAATACAGTTCCATAGTAACCCATACCGATAAGCGATGTAAACAGCTTATTTTCAGAGGCAATCTTTTTGATTTTGCTGTAATATTCCTGTTCACTGATGCCTTCGGGAACATCCGGTTCATTTTTAAGCCTGATGTCGGCCGGAATGGTTTTATCGATCAGTTCATCAAGAGATGACACACCGATTTTTTTCAGCATAACATCCATATCAGCCTTTCGGGGGCCTATATGTCTGAAAACAAAATGATTGTTATTCATTGATTTATTTATCATTGATTGGTAAAGAATTCGGGATTAAAATTGATTGCAAAGTTCAGTTTAAAAAAGGATTTGTATCATGTTCCCTTCCAATTGTTGTATAGGGGCCGTGGCCGGGCCATACTACGGTCTCGTGCGGAAGGATCAATAATTTTTCGCGGATACCTTTTATTAGCAATTCGTGATTTCCGCCGGGAAGATCGGTTCTGCCCACACTTCCATTGAAGAGCACATCACCGCAGATGGCAAAATGATCAGAACCCGAATAAAAACAGATACTGCCCGGGGAATGGCCGGGGACATGGATAATTTGAAGGGATGAATTTCCGAAACGTACAGTGTCATTTTCATCGATAAACCGGTCGGGTTTGGGTGTTCTCCCCACCGTGAAACCAAAAATACCGGCATACTGGGAGACATTTTCAACAAGGGGCAGATCGTTTTTATGCATTGCCAGGTCACACGAATAGGCCGTCTTAATGGCGGTTAAGCCAAAAATATGATCAAAATGACCATGGGTAAGAAGAATGGCCACCGGTTTCAATTTGTTGCCATCGATAAACCCCGTAAGTTGTTTCTCCTGCTGGGGTGTATTACAGCCCGGATCGATAATCACACATTCTGAAGTTTCATCATACAATACGAAAGAATTTACGCCTAACTCATTAAATGCGAAATTTTTTAATTTAATCATGTTATCAAAAGTATTACTATTGTTTGCCTCCGAGCATAGGAACAAAAACAAATGAGCCGTGTTCCGTCTTTCTATACTCCGATTCCCCTGTTTTTTCAATAAGTGTCATTACCTGTGAATTACCGGTGCCGACAGGAACAACGAGACGGCCTCCCGTCTTCAGCTGATCCAGAAGGACAGTTGGAATATCAGGTGCTGCCGCTGTTATTAATATGCGGTCAAACGGCCCGTAGGTAGGCAACCCCTGGTAGCCATCCCCGTAAAAGAAATTCACCCTGTAATTAAGGGAGTTCAGGAGCATCTGCGATTTAAGATAAAGCTCCCTGTGTCTTTCTATTGTAAACACCTTAACGCCGAGTTCCGCCAGCACGGCAGCCTGGTAACCAGAGCCTGTGCCCACTTCAAGAATTTTCTGCCCCGGCTCAGTTTTCAAAAGTTCACTCTGAAAAGCGACCGTGAAAGGTTGTGAGATCGATTGTCCTGCATCAATAGGAAACGCCTGGTCGCGATAGGCAAACTTAATGAATCCGCTGTCCATGAACAGGTGCCTTGCAACTTTTCCGATTGCATTTAAAACTCTTTCATCCTTGATTCCTTTAAGTCTGATTTCCTCAACCAACTTCTTTCGCAGGCCTTTGTGCTGAAAACTGTCCTCCATATACCTTGTAATCCGTGCTGTTTTATAAACAAAATTAGTTGATAAGTTCGATCTAAAAAAAATATCATCTATTTCTAAATGATCTATGTTTGCCTCAAAAGCCGGATGAATGATAAATGTAGGAATTGCAGGCTCGTTATCAGCTGTCAACAGGCACAGTTATGCTCTTAATGCAATCCAGAACGTCCAACTTACAGGCACGCTGGATCCTTTGGAAAACAAGCACAACGAAAAAATAATCGAACAATCGGATGCGCTGATCATTACCGATCAGGGTGACCACTTTTTTGAACTGGCAGTGCGTGCCCTGAGGAGTGCAAAACATGTATACCTTTATCCATCGGTAGTTCAGTCGATGAACAATGTGAGCCAGCTTATCAAACTGGCCAGCGAAGCCAATGTAATTCTTAAATGCGGCCGTACATCGCAATCGGGTCTGAACAATCTTCTGAATAAATTACCCGATCTGAAAGATATGAGCATGATCGACCTGCAGCATGAAATCAGGATGGAAGAAAACAACCGGACGATGCAGGAAATTGTGCTTGGCGATATGGAACTGGTGGCTGACCTGATAAGGGCACGGAACACCTACATAAGGGCAAAAGGACTGAATATAGTTTCAGTAAGGCCTGAAATCATAAATGCCAGGCTTGAATTTGACAATGGCAGTGCGGTAAATTATTATTGTAACATCCTTGGCACCCAGAATTTGCATCACTTTACACTGGCATGTAAAGATAACATACTGAAGTACAATATACTGACAAAAGAACTTACTGGCTGGACACTTAAACGTACAGGTAATCTAAACGAAAATCCTATCTTTATCGGGAATTTTCAGGTAGAGCAAGCAGATTATCTGGCTGACGATTTACGACGTTTTTTCAATTTAATCCATTCGGGTCCGGCATTCCCGTCCATCTATGACAATGGGTTTGAATCTTTTTTGCTGGCAGACCGGATTCTCGAAAAGGTGTCAAAAACCCTTGTTCAATTCGCCTGATATTCCTATTTTCAAAATTATGGTTTACGGGATGTTATGAACAGAAGACTTCAGTTACTAGCTTATTTAGCTTCTGACATTGTTAGCGGTATTGTTGGATGGTGTTTATTTTATTTCTACTGGAAACATATCTTGACCCAGGCAGATCCAGCTTACCTCAGCTCTCTCACACAGAAATTTATTATCGGCCTGTTTACAGTTCCTTTTATCTGGCTATTAATTTATTTCCTGTCCGGATATTACAATGATGTTATCCGGAAATCACGACTTCTTGAATTATGGCAGACTGCAGGCAACGTTTTTACCGGTTCTGTCATCATATATATAATCTTTGGTATACATAAGTCGTATCTTATTGATTTCAGAGGGACGTTTTCACCATTTTTTACCCTGTTTTTGTTTGAGTTCATGACAACGTATATTCCGAGGCTGATTATTACGACAATCACTTCACACAAGGTTCATAGCGGGAAGATCGGGTTTAACACCCTTCTCATCGGGAGCAGTGCCAAAGCACTTGAAACCTGGAAGGAGGTGACTGGTCAGAAAAGAAGCAATGGAAATAAATTTATTGGTTTTGTGAGTGTTAATAACGGAACCAATATTGATCTCGAAAAAAAATTGCCTTATTTGGGAAAAATTGACGACATCCACAATATTATATATGAAAACAACGTTGAGGAAGTAATCATTGCCATCGAGTACTCGGAACATGATATGATTAACCTCATCATTAATAAACTGGTGAACGTGGATGTAGAAATTAAGGCAATACCCAGCTTGTACGATATCCTGACAGGCCGCGTGAGAATGAGTTCAATCCTGGGAACTCCGCTGATATCCGTTTCACACAATCCGATGCCCGCATGGCAACAGAACATTAAAACGTTCCTCGACAGGTTAATTGCAGCTTTCGCCCTCATCATCAGCTTTCCGCTTTGTCTGTTTCTTGCAATAGGAATAAAGCTTACATCCAAAGGCCCTGTTTTTTATAGCCACGAAAGAGTGGGTAAATACGGCAAGCCTTTTAAAATCTACAAGTTTAGATCGATGTATGTGGATGCAGAAAAAGACGGCCCGGAACTTTCTTCAAAATCGGATGACCGAATAACCAGTTTTGGCAGGTTTATGCGGAGATCCAGGTTTGATGAAATACCCAATTTTTTAAATGTCCTTAAAGGTGATATGGCGCTTGTAGGCCCGCGTCCTGAAAGGAAACACTACATTGAACAGATTATCCGCACAGCACCTCACTATCTTCATTTGCTGAAAGTAAAGCCCGGCATCACCTCTTGGGGCCAGGTAAAATTCGGTTATGCTGAAAATGTGGACCAAATGATACAGCGCCTTAAATATGATCTGATATACCTCGATAACATGTCGCTTTTCGTGGATTTCAAGATCATTATTTATACTGTACTCATCATCATAAAAAGAAAAGGAATATAAAACAAAGTCATCCCGGGCGTTTGGAGTCTCAGGGTGACTATTCACTATGAAAAGGACTTTTATTGCCTTTGATATCACTCCCGAAAATGAGACGCGCGCCGCGTATGAAATTATCCGCCAGAAACTCCGGTCAGAAAATATAAGCTGGATAACCGACAGGAATTTTCACATGACACTAAAGTTCCTGGGCGACACTCCTGAAGATCATATTCCTGGCATTTGCAAAACAATCAGAAACAGCCTGGCAGAATTCAGTACTTTCCCGGTTATCCTGGCTGGGGTTGGACTGTTTAAGAACATACACGATCCAAAAGTACTTTGGATGGGATGCAGGGCTGATACAACACTTGAAAATTTAAAAGCCCGGCTGGAAAAGGAAATGACTGTCTTCGGTTATGAACTTGAGCAACGCAGGTTTTCACCGCATCTGACACTGGGCAGGATAAAACAGGTAAGGCAGGTAAATCAGCTCACCGAAGTAATTTCAATGTTCAGGGATAAAGTATTCCAGGTGCAGGAGGTTAAAGAAATCATTTATTACGAAAGTACGCTGAAACCATCAGGGGCTGTATATACGCCGATAGAGGTATTCAGGTTGGGGAGCCAGTAAATCAATAAAAAGAGCGCGTCATTGCGAGTAAGAACACCTTTTTAAGGATCACCCAATGATATGACAACCATGGGCTTTCACGAATAGCTACGAAGTAGCGAGATCTGAATAACCGCGGGTGAAACCCGTGGATTTGATGCCAGCAGATAAGAACCCTGAAAGGGTTCAATTTCAATTGTGCATTATTCAACTCTTTCAGAGTTGTGTTTGTCATCGTAGCACCGTACCACGGGTTTCACCCGCGGTTATTCAAATTGAACCCTTTCAGGGTTATTCATTAGCATACAACGAATTACGAAAAGTCGTCATTGCGAGCCTCCGATTCCTGCGGAGGCGAAGCAATCTGCCCGAGCAGGCAGGGCTTTGCCAAGAGATGTTCCTGAATAATTTTATATCAATTTTTGCAGTGCTAATGGCTTTATTCTTCCTGTGCCGGAAGATTGCTTCGTCGCATGAGATTTTGGTATATTCAATGATTGTTCCGGCTCCTCGCAATGACGGCTTTCTGATTAAAGCTCCCCCTTCTCAATCATGATCATAATCTCATTCAGAGCTTTGTCTTCTCCTTCAGGGTCAAAGCGGGTTTTAAGGTTTGAGCCGAAAAGCCTTGCAATGGTCTGCCAGAAGGTTGCTTCAAAGCCACCCCTGAGCTCTTTTACCACATCATAGGATGTATACCGTGTTTCACGGTCAATTAGCTTGATCAGGATGCGGCCCTGGGTGATTGTCAGCTCCTTGAGCTCCGCTTCATATTTCTGAAGGATTTCATCCTCGACCTGTTTGATATATTCGCGCTGGTCGCGCTTTCTGTCAAGCGAATCGCGGTGGGCGATCACTTCCGCGTAACGGGCTCCGGCCAGCTTGGCATATGGATAAACCTTCTTAACATTGTAAATAAGCCGGCGATACTGCCTCAGATCCTTGGTTTCAGCTTTTCTTTTTCCGGCGGGTGAAATAACGGCAGGCTCCAGGGGAAGATCGGATGTAAAAATAGTATCACCGTTGTTCACAATGGCAATAACCGGGTTACCGCCCATTTCCATGTGCAGCGTGTCCTGTGCCCCCGCCAGGGCATTGATCAGAAAGCACAAACCGGATATGAGCAATATTCTTGGCATGCTGAAGATAAAATAACAAAATATTTGCCAGAAAAAGACAATAAGTTTAACGGAGAAACGATATCAATGTTTTGCCGGGTTATTTGAATAGGTCATAAAATTGCTAATTTTACATAAAACCGCAATAAACCGTAATGGACAAGACGGACAGGAAATATACGAACGGTGAGATAACAGTTTTCTGGCAGCCGAAAAAATGCATTCATGCTACAACCTGTTACAGGGAACTAATTGAAGTTTTCAATCCACGTAAGCGACCGTGGGTAAATATGGATGGCGCTCCCACCGACGAAATAATCAGGGTGGTAAAACTATGTCCTACCCAGGCGCTGACTTTTGAATACAACAAGGTAATTGAAAAGGAAAAAGAACAGGAAGCTCAGGCTGCTGTTACAGAGATTGATGCCGAAGTTCGTGTTATGGAAGATGGTCCCATTGTATTGCGGGGTAATTTCAGGATTGTAGATACTTCGGGAAATGAACTGAAGCACATGAAGATTGTATCACTTTGCCGATGCGGGGCATCAAACGATATGCCCTTCTGCGACGGCACTCACCGGAAGATCGGTTTTACAGGTAAATAATTATGGAAGAAGAAAAATCAACAGGCAACAAGCCTACCGAAGTCAATATACAACGAAACGGACCCATACTTATAAAAGGCATATTCCGTTTCCGTGATTCATCAGGTAAAATAACCGAAGGCGAACAGGAATTATACCTGTGCCGCTGCGGTGGTTCGGCATCAAAGCCTTTCTGCGACGGAACTCACAAAAGAATCGGCGTACCGAATTAAACGCATTTCTTTACCAGGTCAGCTGCATCCTGCAGGGAAATGGCCGAGAAAACTTTCAATCCTGAATTATCGATCAGCACTTTGGCTTCAGCCGCATTGGTACCCTGTAATCTCACGATTACCGGAACTTTAATTGTGCCAAGCGATTTATAGGCATCCACAATACCCTGTGCCACACGGTCACAGCGAACGATACCTCCGAATATATTGATCAGGATGGCTTTCACACCCGGATCGCTGAGAATAATCCGAAAACCGGCCTCAACAGTCTGCGCATTGGCAGTACCTCCCACATCGAGGAAGTTGGCCGGGCCTCCGCCTGAAAGCTTTATAATGTCCATGGTGGCCATGGCGAGGCCGGCGCCATTAACCATGCAGCCTACATTGCCATTCAGCTTGATGAAATTCAGGTTATGCTTTGAAGCTTCGGTTTCGGCCGGGTCTTCTTCATTTATATCACGGAGCGCTTCATAATCGGGATGCCTGTATAACGCATTATCATCGAGGTTAACCTTGGCATCAGCCGCAAAAATAAGGTCGTCTGAAGCTTTCAACAGCGGATTGATTTCAATCAGCGAAGCATCACTGGCTGTATAGGCATTGTAAAGCAGGGTGACAAACTTTGTCATTTCCTTCAAAGCATTTCCTTCCAATCCCAGGTTGAAAGCAATTTTTCTAGCCTGGAAAGGCTGAATGCCTACCGCAGGATTGATCTCTTCCTTAAAAATCAGGTGGGGAGTTTTTTCAGCCACAGCTTCGATATCCATACCTCCTTCAGTGGAGTACATAATGATGGTCCGACCGGTTGCCCTGTTGAGCAACACACTCATATAAAATTCATGGATCTTGCTTTCACCCGGGTAATAAATATCCTGCTGGATCAGCACCTTTCTTACCTTTTTTCCTTCGGGTCCTGTTTGAGGAGTCACCAGCTGCATTCCCAGTATCTTTCCCGCTTTTTCCTTCACCTCATCCAGATTCTGAGCCAGTTTAACTCCGCCTCCTTTACCGCGTCCGCCGGCATGTATCTGGGCTTTTACAACCCAGCTGGTTGCACCATTCTTTTTCTGCAGTTCTGTAGCCGCATTAACCGCTTCATTCGCATCATCTATAACAATTCCTGCGGGAACAGGAACACCGAACTTACCGAGTATGGCCTTTGCCTGGTATTCATGAATATTCATCCGACGATCTTTTCAAGTTTTCAGGTTACGAAAATATCTATTTTTTCTTATCTATTTGTAACATTGCAGTGATTTCATTAATCGGACTTCATGAAGAAATTACTCAATGAAGAACTCAACCGGAAAACAGTTGAGGAGTTCAAAAATGCGGCAAAACACCCTGTGGTCGTGGTTCTTGATAATGTAAGGAGCCTGAATAATATTGGCTCTGTTTTCAGAACCTGTGATGCTTTTCTGATGCAGGAAATTATTCTTTGCGGAATCACAGCCACTCCCCCTCACAGGGAGATCAGCAAAACCGCCCTGGGTGCCACCGAATCAGTAGAATGGAAATATATGGAAAGTACGGTTGAAGCAGTAAATGAACTGCGAAATAACGGGTATAAAGTGTTCGCCATTGAGCAGGCTCGGGGGGCCTGTATGCTGCATGATCTGTCAATCTCTCAAAATGAGAAATACGCTGTCATTTTTGGACACGAAATAAATGGCGTATCCCAGGAAGTGGTTGACCTGTGTGACGGTGTAATTGAAATACCGCAACACGGAACCAAACATTCGATCAACGTCGCAGTCAGCACGGGAATTGTTTTATGGGAATTTTTCAGGTTCTACCTGAAATA